>NZ_BDGJ01000206.1 GCF_002207765.1 Calderihabitans maritimus | reverse complement strand
CATTAAGTTCTTTAATTAACCATGTCTTCATTTTGAGGCCTTGCTCCTTTCTGTTGTGGTTTTGGGTATATTTAACCTCTTATGGAGCAGGGCCTCATTTTCCTTCTTGGCCCCCGATATTTATTGACTCATACATCCAAACATCATTGTTGCGTCGAGTAGCGCGGGGGAATCTCACCCGACGCCCTCACAGAACCGGACGTAAACCTCTCAGCTCATCCGGCTCCTACTGTCCAGCCGCTTTAAGAAGCTGCCAGTGGGCAAACAGCCACGGTTGTCTTTCCGCAATCCGCCGAAGCCACTGTTCTGCCCGCCTTTTATGGTTTTTCAGTTTCTTGTATTTCCTCATCGCTCACTTCACTAGCACAGTGTCTAGATATCTTAGAGTGGGATACATCACGGATTTGTAGTAGTGCGTGAAATAGTTTATCCATCCTCGAAGCACAGGGTTAAACATCCGGGCTATGTCTTCTAGCTCCTTATCACTGCGAAGATGCAGTTTCCATTCCCGTATGGTCTGCCTCATCTTTTTGGCAGCTTTATCGCTGACCCCAGGGCTGAAGTTGATAAAGTATTTGCCATGTCGGTTCTTTGACCTTCTGGGTCGATAGGTATACCCTAAGAAGTCAAACTTTTCCTGTGGGTAGCTTCCTTGTCGGTCGTCATCTTTGCAGTAAACTATCTTCGTTTTCTCCGGATGGAGCTCCAACCGGCACCGGAAGAAACGCTCCCGTAATTTCGCCAGTAGCCATTGGGCTTGGGCTTCGCTTTTGCAGTGGCATATGATATCATCCGCAAAACGTTCAAAGGGTATGGAGGGACAGTTTCTCCGCATCCACATGTCGAATGCATAGTGGAGGAAAAGGTTGGCTAGTAGAGGGCTTATCACCCCTCCCTGCGGCGTT
>NZ_BDGJ01000205.1:672-817 GCF_002207765.1 Calderihabitans maritimus | reverse complement strand
GGAGATGGCCTTCGGGGGGTTTGAAAAAGACCGTGCAACGCTGAAGTACCGCTGTCCAGCCCGGCACTACGGGCTGGAGTGCCGGGGCATGGACCGGTGTTCCGCAGCCAGTGGGGTGCGGGTTTCCCTGGCGGAAGACCGGCGA
>NZ_BDGJ01000205.1:0-471 GCF_002207765.1 Calderihabitans maritimus | reverse complement strand
CGCTGCGCGCTGGCCCTGATAGTGATGCTAGCGCTGGCGGTGGGGCGAATACGGGAAAAACGCGGGATGAATTTACGCAGCCTGGTCAAAGTGGCTTGACCGGTTATCAACTAAAAAACGAAAGCTGAACAAAGAAGAATAACAAAAATAGGGATAAGTATGTCCTTTTTCAGATAGGCATATGGAAAATAGTGACAACTAAACTATTATCAGGTTAATCTCCCGCCCTATTAGGACTCAATTGCTTCGAACCGTTGCCAATCTTATCTTGCCAGATGCCCAAAATGTTTTACAAAGCAAATAGCTTTTTATGGTCGGTATCTTGAAATCATTTCTGCTAATAAATATAAAAATAAATATAATATAATTATAAATAATACTAGTAGCGAGACTAGTAAGAATGTGTCAAGTAGTATCGGGTAAAATTTTCCCTGCTCCAATCGAGGCTTAAAAGTGTACGTCAAATTACGA
>NZ_BDGJ01000204.1 GCF_002207765.1 Calderihabitans maritimus | reverse complement strand
TGCTGAAGGGAGAACCTCTAAAGGGCGTGCAACCCGCGCGTAAGCGGTTGGCGTCAGGCCCGGGGAGCAGTCTAAGCAAGCACTTAGGAAGTGCAGGAGGTGATGAACTGCCCCGTCAGCGGTTCTACCGTGATTGTCCCAAAGGATACCTCAAAGGTCAAACATTTTTTACGAC
>NZ_BDGJ01000203.1 GCF_002207765.1 Calderihabitans maritimus | reverse complement strand
TTATTTAATGACAACAGGCTATGAAGGTCTGACTAGCGGTTAAGGAAACCGGTCTGCATTCATAGCTTTTTTGCATTAAAAGCGTCCCATTACTTACTAATATTTCAATGCTGGGCAGAAGGGGAAGTATTTTAATTGGGCCACGAAGGCCTTGTCCTTGCTGAAGCGAGGAAGCCTTTCGTGGCTTTTTGCTTTAGCGGTTTGGGGCTCTGAAATCTTGGCACAGAGCTTTTAACCTCCTTGAACCGGCGCGGGATTGGCAAG
>NZ_BDGJ01000202.1 GCF_002207765.1 Calderihabitans maritimus | reverse complement strand
CGAACAACCGAAGAAAATCAGCTATAAAGCTGGCGAGACTTCACCGCCGGATAAGAAACCAGAGGAGGGATTTCCTGCACAAGCTGTCTACCAGACTGGCGAAAACCAAGCCGGTCATAGTGATAGAAGATCTAGCGGTAAAAAACATG
>NZ_BDGJ01000201.1 GCF_002207765.1 Calderihabitans maritimus | reverse complement strand
TTCCTTAGCTTCAACAGCGAACAGCGCGTTAAATTTATCTATGTATTGAGTCAAGAACTCATTAGCTTGCTCTAAAGAGGTGATACCGGCAATTTTAAACTCAACCGGGAGCCTGCTTTGGAGAGTTTCCCATAGGCGTTCCACCCGGCCTTTGGCCTGAGGAGAGCGTGCAGGGATAAGAGTAATTCCCAGTTCATTCATAGCTCTTCCAAACTGGGTATCTTTGACCACCTTACCGGCAAGCTGTTCTTCAACCGTAAGCTTGGAAGCTTTCGGGGATTGAAATATGGAATGTCTATCGGCATAAATGCTAGCAGGAATACCGTGTTTTTTGAGGATTTGCCAGGTGATCTCAAAGTACCCGTGAAGGCACTCATTTTTAGTGAGGTAAAGGCCGACAATTTTGCCGGTAGCATCGTCAATAGCACCGTGGAGGGCAAACTGTTCTTTAGTACCGAACCACTCAAAAGGAGAGGCATCCATCTGGATGAGGAGGCCCTCCTGCGGTTTTCTCTTTCTGCGACGGTGGGGTTTAAATCTTCTCCGTTTTTTGGGGCTTTCAATACCAGCCTCAGTCAAAATTGAGTACAGGCAGGAATAGCTTAGAATGATACCTTCATGTTCTGCTAGAAGTTCTTGAAAATGTTTAAAATTGGCGTCTTTGTAGGGTTCAGAAAGTTTTAAAGCGATAATCTTCTCTTTAGTTTCCTTAGGGATTGCATGCTTGGGTGAACGGCCAGTATTTTTATGGATCAGAAACTCCGGGCCTTCTTCCATCACTCCTTTTTTTAGACGTTTAACCTGGCGTTCACTCAGGTCTAAACTTAGAGCTGCTTCCCTGACCGTGATGTGGCCATCAATGAGGGATGAAATAACACTAAACCTATTAAGTTGTTCTTGGGTCATTAGATAACGCACCTCGTCCTTCATAGTGACATTTTATCACGATAGTTTACATGGTGACATTATCACAAGATAAACACAAGTTAGTCCAGGTACAGGTTGACAACGGGAGATAACAGTAATACAATATCAATAATTACTAAGAAAGAGGTGTGCTGGATGCAGGAACATGATAATTTAGTAGTCTTGGTGGATGAAGAGGGACGGGAACACGAGTTTACTCTGGTGGATGTTCTGGAGCTGGATGAAGAAAGGTACGCTATACTGCTGCCGGAAGGCGAAATCGAGGAAGCGATTATCTTAAAAATGGGTACGGATGAGAATGGAGAAGAAATACTATTCGACATAGAAGATGACGACGAGTGGGAAATGGTAGCTAAAGCATGGCAGGAACTCGTCAATCAGGAGGACGGATATGAACAATAAATAGAGCCTGACAAGGCTCTTTTAATTTTGTCCGTCCTGTATCATCTTCCGGCCGGATGAATACAAATAAGATTAGGTCCGGTCTGGGCAGGTGATAGTGGTTGGCTGTTAGCGCTTTCCGCCGTCATGTTCGTATATTTTTCGGGACCGTTCTGCTTATTCTTTCTATTTGGTTTTTGTCGGTACACAATCAGTGGTTAGTTCCTTCGGAAAGGATTCATGCAGGGGTCCATGTCAATGGATTTAAATTGGGAGGGTTGTCGGCGGAAGAGGCTGATAGTATTTTAAGGAAGTTAGCTGAGCACTGGGAAAGGAATTTAGTTATTCTTTTGCATGGGGAGAATTCATGGCGGGTCACCTACGGAGAGCTGGGAATTGCTCCTGACTTACAAAAAATTATTGATGAAGCGCTGGCAGTTGGCAATGAAGGTTCTTGGTTATCTCGGCTCAGGGAACGCTGGCATGCTGGGAAAAAAGGCTGGTCAATAGGAATCACCTGGAAAATGGAAGAAGAGCAGGCCAAAGAAAAAATTCATGTATTGACCCGTGAACTGGAAGTACCTCCCCAAGATGCCCGTCTAGTAGTTAAAGAAGACGACACAGTAGAGGTTATTCCCTCACGACCAGGAAGGAAAGTGAACCTGGATAAGGCGTTGAGAGATTTACGTGCTTTACTGAAGGCTTCCGGGTCAAATGATTTATTGCTTTTAAAACTGGAAACGGTAGAAGTGCCCGAGCGTATCTCCACTCAGGATATTTTGAATATGCAGATTAAAGGACTTATTGCCTCCTACAGTACCGGATTCAATCCCAATAACAAAGAACGCGTGCATAACCTACGGTTGGCCGCAGAGGCGCTCAACAATTACTTAATTGAGCCTGGAGAAATTTTTTCCTTCAACACGGTGGTGGGTCCGAGGACGGCAGTTAATGGTTACAAAGAAGCTTTAATCATAAAAAATAGGGAATTCGTCCCTGGGATGGGTGGCGGTGTCTGTCAGGTTTCATCAACTCTCTATAATGCTGCTCTCCGGGCCAACCTTTCCATTATTGAACGGAGACGACACTCGTTGCCGGTCAAATACGTTCCGTTGGGAACAGATGCTACGGTGGCATATGGACTAATAGATCTGAAATTTCAAAATAACACAGGTGGTCACTTGTTAATACGGACTCGAGTAGACCGCGACCGGCTGACGGTAAAAATTTTTGGTAACCCTGAAAACCAACCGAAAGTAACTATAGTCAGCCGGGTTATAGAAACCATGCCACCTAAAGTATTGTACAAGGTTGATACGGGCCTCCCCCCGGGTAAGAATTTGGTGGAACGGGAGGGAACTCCGGGGTATAAGACCGAAGTTGTCCGTATAGCACGGGAAGGTAATAAAGTGGTGAAAAAAGAAATAATTTCACGAGACATTTATCCGCCTGAACCCGCCATTGTGCGGGTTCCGCCACAAAAGTCAAGCGATGTTTCCAACTGAAATCAGGGGTATAGATATCAATTTTCATTTTACGACTCCTGGTGGGGGACAAAGGTTGTGAAAAAAGGCCGCAAGATGTATAATATGCGTGTAGAGTAAAAGGAACAGAAACTGGAGGAACTGCTCATGGATGCTAGTTTGCCGTCTTCACCTAGCTCGCAAGCACCTCATTCGCCGCAGCCGCAGGAGAAGAAGAGTTTTAGGGCGAGGTTATTAGGGGTAGTAGTTTTTTTCTTGGCCTTTCTAGCAGCATTTGGAGGGTATAGGTTTTATATCTTTCTCACTCCAGTGGCGGAAGCTCCAGCTGCGGAGGTTGCGGTGTTTATTCGGCCTGGTTCGACAGCCGGGGAAATTGCCCGGCTGTTGAGAGAAAAAGAAATAATTCGGAGCAAGGTTGTTTTTGAGCTCTATGCGCGAATTAAAAACCTGGATAAAAACTTGCAGGCTGGTGAATACATATTTAGTCCGAACCAGTCAGTGCCGGAAATTGTTGCTAAGCTAGTGCGGGGAGATGTTAAGACTTATTCTTTTACTATTCCTGAAGGTTATACAGTAGAGCAGATTGCCTCCATGCTGGCGAAAATGGGTTTGGTAGACGAAGAGAAATTTTTGCAGTTGGCCCGTGAAGGAGATTTCCCCTATTCTTTCCTCCAGGGTGGGGAAAATGCCAATTACCGGCTGGAAGGATTCCTCTTTCCCGATACTTATAACGTTCCCAAGGGGCTAACCGAAGAGAAAATTATTGAACTGATGCTGCGGCGTTTTGCCGAGGTTTATACACCGGAACTGCGCCGGCGAGCTACTTATCTCGGTTTCACCGATCGGGAAATCATTACGCTGGCCTCCATAATTGAAAAAGAGGCTAAACTGGATGCAGAGCGTCCCCTGGTGTCAGCAGTTTTTCATAACCGGTTAGAGCGAAATATGCGGCTACAGTCCTGTGCTACCGTGCAGTATCTGTTGGAAGAACCGAAAGAAGTTCTTACTTATGATGACCTTAATATTGAATCGCCCTACAATACCTATCGCCATGAAGGTTTACCTCCCGGACCCATAGGGTCGCCGGGAAGGGCCTCCATTGAGGCAGCGTTGTATCCTTCAGATGTTCCTTACCTTTACTTTGTGGCCAAAAAGGACGGTTCGCACATCTTCAGCACCACTTTGACAGAGCACAACCGGGCCAAGGCCAAATATCTTCATTAACCATATCTCGACTAGCTGTTGGGAAGTGAGTGTGGCAACTGCCACACCTTTTCTTTAGGTACCGGACGAATAGGAGAGGTGACGAGAATGCAAAAACCGGAACTTTTAGCTCCGGCGGGTAACCTGGAAAAGTTGCAGATGGCTGTCTTGTACGGTGCAGATGCTGTATATTTTGCAGGAAAACGATACGGGCTTCGCGCTTTTGCCGGCAACTTTACCCGAGAGGAAATACGCAAGGGAGTCGATTTTGCCCACCGGCATGGAGCCAAGGCGTATGTCACGGTAAACATTTTTGCTCACAACCGGGATCTGAACGGCTTACCTTCCTATCTGGAAGAGCTGGCTGAGGACGGAGTGGATGCCATCATTATTTCGGATCCCGGTGTATGGCGGATAGTCCGCCGGACAGTCCCACAACTCCCGGTTCACCTCAGCACGCAAGCTAATACTACCAACTGGTCTAGTGTGCTGTTTTGGCAGGAACAGGGAATTAAGCGAGTGGTACTGGCCAGGGAACTTTCCCTGCAAGAAATACAAGAAATAAGAAACAGGGTTGAGCTGGAACTGGAAGCGTTTGTCCACGGAGCCATGTGTGTCTCTTATTCCGGGCGTTGCCTGCTCAGCAGTTTTTTAACGGGACGCAGTGCCAACCGGGGGGAATGTACGCACCCCTGCCGGTGGAAGTACCACCTGGTGGAAGAAAAACGTCCCGGTGAGTATTTACCGGTTTTGGAGGATGAGAGAGGAACGTATATATTCAACTCTAAGGACCTTTGTATGCTGGAATATATACCCGAGCTGGTAGCGGCCGGGTTGGACAGTTTCAAGATCGAAGGGCGGATGAAAAGTGTTCATTATGTGGCTACGGTAGTAAAGGCTTACCGGCAGGCTATTGATGCTTATATATCGAATCCTGAGGGTTACCGTTTGGATCCGCAACTGATGGAAGAAGTGAGGAAGGTGAGCCATCGGAAATATACCACGGGCTTTTATTTCGGCAGACCCGGAGCCGAAGATCACCGGTATACTTCTTCTGCGTACCTGCGCCTTTACGACTTCATAGGTGTGGTGCAGGAATACGATCCGGTAAAGGGAATGGCATGGGTGGAGGAGAGAAACCGGTTTCAGGTAGGTGATGTGGTGGAATTTACGGGTCCTACCTCCGGTCCCTTCCGCTGCAGAATTGAGCGGATGGAAAATGAAGAAGGCCAGTTAATTGAAGCGGCAGTACATCCCCGGCAGTTAGTTAAGATACCTGTTCCCTTTCCTCTTGAACCTTACAGCCTGATGCGGCGAGTTCCGGAGGCGAGTAACTGATGGAGGCTATCTTAGTTCAAGTTAACCCAAAAGAAATAGATTTTTTGAATAAGATTATAGAAGGTTATGACGGGCTGGCGATGGTAACCACAGCCGATGCGAAGGAAGGATTGGTAGAGGTTCATGTTACCCCTGATACACGCGAGGAAGTTATAAGGATATTAGAGGATTTCCCCGTTCCGGTGAAGATACTGAGGCGGTAAGCGATGCGGTTGATATGAGGCTATTATTCCCGCTCCATTGTGCATGGGGGCAAACGGTGTTAAAATATACTGGGAGGCGGGAATAATGAAAAGGGCAGCAGGTGCTCTGATTTTGTTAATGGCTTTTTTAGCGGTCGGTTGCAGTATGTCGACTGACCCGACGGAGTACGACGGTACGGTGGCAAGCCCGCTGCAGGTAGAGACCTTTGACTTTCAGTATAAGAAGATTGTGACAGAGCTACGACGGCTGAACCAGATGCGGGAGGAGGCCCTTAACCAACTGTTGAACGGTGAGAGCACCAAATTTGATGCCAATGCCGTCTTCCGCTATGTGAAGGAGAATGCCCAGGACCTACTTCAACAGGCTAAAGAAATGGAAGCGCCAGGACACCTGGTCAAAATAAAAGAGGTTTTGGTTTCATCTTTTGCCTACTATATGGAAGGGCTGTCTGATTTGCGAGAGTATCTGGATAAGGAGAAAAAAGCTTTACTTGAGGAGGCCGACGGTAATTTTCAAGAGGCTACGCGTTTGCTAGATGAAGCACGGGAAAAATTAGAGAAGGCCAAAAAAATAGCTGGACTTAAAGACGACAAACCGTGGTAGAAATGCTACCATGGTTTTTTTATGTATAAATATATCTGTTTCAGTTAACGTTAATTATTACCAAATAAATTCAGCAGGTGAACAGAATGAATTCCCGGCGTTTGATTTTCCTCGCAGGTTTGTTCTCGATACTGTTTTTTCTATTGGAAGCAAAGCTCTTTTACCTTCAAATTGTTAAGGGTCAAGAGCTGGCGGTTCAGGCCATCCAGTATCGAACGGAACTCTTCCCCTACGAAGACTATCCCCGCGGCGATATCGTTGACCGCTGGGGTCGGAGCTTAACGGATCGGGGAGAAAGACCGGTAGTTGTAGTTTTCCCTGGTATGATAGAAGACCGGGAAAAAACAGCTGAAAAGTTGGAAGAAATATTGGCCATTCCCTCCGCGTTCCTGATGCGGCGAATGTCTGAAATTGAGAGGGAGAAGTCGGCTCAACCCTTTGTCCTCAAAGTTAATGTGGATTCCCAAATGGTTAGAGAATTACAAAATTACCCAATACCTGGAGTCTATTTACTTCCCATGATAACCAGATACGGACCCCGTTCCGTTGCCGTGCACGTAATCGGTTATGTCGGTAGCCAAAAACAGAAAAAACAAACGGAGGGTTCCGAAGATGTAGGCATAGAAACGATATATGAGGATGTGCTCAACCGGGGAAGCCACCGTTATTACTGGCGGGCACTGGTAGATGCCAGGGGCAGGTTGATTCCCGGCTTGGGATTTAAAAAAATAGCCAGCTCAGAAGATCATGTTCCCCGCAACCGAGTAGTTCTGACTATAGACCGGGAGATCCAGGAGATAGTGGAAAGGGCCATCGATAGCTGGGTGAAAAAGGGAGCTGTGGTAGTTTTAGATGTAGCTTCCGGCGATGTGCTGGCTATGGCCAGCCGCCCCGCTTTCCATCAAAATTGGTTAGACAACGGTTGCCAACCGGAGCCAGGCTCTTTTGTCAACCGGGCATTGGAACCTTACCACCCGGGCGCCATTTTGAAATTGGTAGTGGCTGCGAGGGCTCTGGAGGAGCAGGTGAACGGGTGGCAGTTGATAGGATACCCCCAGACGAAACCTTTTAGAGCTGGGGCAAAGGTAGCGATTAAGGGCTCCTTGGGGCAAGAAGAATTCCTTCTAAGCCCTTTACAGGCGGCCAACTTATTGAGGACGGTTGCCCGCGGCGGGCTTTACAGCCCGCCCCGGCTAGTTTTAGAAATTCAAAACGGGAGCGGTGAGGTGACTAAGTTTTTTGCCCTGCCTCCTTCCCAACGGGTCATGTCCTCAGGGACGGCTGATCAACTGCAGTTAATTCTTAAACCAGTCTTTCTTTCCCAAAGCAAGTTTCAGGACCGGCAGGGGAATTATTATGCGGCAGGGGTATCCGGAAGAAATACATATATAACTGTCCCGAGCGAAGCGGCCAACGGTACAGTTTTGCCTCAGACAGTAATTCCCGACTGGTTTGTCGGTTATGCGCCATTGGAGAATCCCCGTTATGCTGTGGCCGTTTTGGTAGAGGAAGAAAAGTTTGATGGCTATATGGCAGAACAGCTCTTCCGCTATATTCTAAAAGAAATTTTGGAAAAAGAGTCCGTGAGGGCCGAAGCCGGAAACCCGTGAACATTAACCCAAAACGTCAGCTAGAAATATGTTAAAATAAAATAGAAAAATAACAGTGGAAAAGGGTGAACGATAATTCTCGAGCGACGGGAAAATCCGAGACTGGAAAAGGCCATTCTGGTAGGTGTTGCTGTGGCGACGGAAAATTCAGACCGGGTGGCTGTGGAGGAATCCTTACAAGAACTGGCCCAACTGGCAGAGACTGCCGGGGCAAAGGTCGTGGATAAAATTATTCAGAGGAGAAGAAAAATAGACAGTGCCTACTTTATTGGGGAGGGACTCGCCCGGGATTTAGCTGCCCGGCGGGAACAATTGGGGGCAAATCTAATAATTTTTGATGAGGAATTATCGGGAACCCAGACCAGGAACCTGGAAGAGGTTACAGGAGCCCGGGTTATAGACCGCACGGCTTTAATCCTGGACGTTTTTGCCCAGAGGGCCCGAACCAAAGAAGCCCAATTGCAGGTCGAACTGGCTCAACTTAAATATCGCCTTCCCCGCCTAGTAGGTACGGGATTAAGTCTTTCTAGGCTGGCCGGTGGTATTGGAACGCGGGGCCCTGGAGAGACCAAGTTGGAGACCGACCGGAGACATATTCGCCGCCGCATATCTGCTATAGAGAAACAGTTGGAACAGGTACGGAGGAAACGGGCGGTCCAGAGACAGGGAAGAAAAGGTGCTTTACCGACAGTAGCTATGGTAGGTTATACCAACGCGGGGAAGTCAACGCTGCGCTACGCTCTTTTAAAGGTGGCGGCGGCCAAACCGGTAAAATGGGAGAATGAAGATGCCGGAACTAACAAGCTATTTGCCACTCTGGATCCCACCCTCCGCGGAATTATCTTACCTCACGGGCAGAAAGTTTTGGTCAGCGACACAGTAGGATTTATCAATAAACTACCCCACCAACTGGTGTCGGCTTTCAAAGCGACTCTGGAGGAAGTAGTAGAAGCGGATTTGCTTCTACATGTTGTGGACGCAAGCAGTTCCAGCTATGAACGGCAAATGAACGTAGTTTACCGGGTATTGAAGGATTTGGGAGCTGCGGATAAACCTCGTATTACCGTGTATAATAAGATGGATCTGGTAGGCGATACGCTGTTGGTACCTCCTCCGGATAATTCCCCTTATGTACGCGTATCAGCCTTGAGAATGAGCGGTATTCAGGACCTTTTGTCCGAGATGGAAAAAATGCTGAGGGAGCCTCTGTACCGGTTAGAACTGGAAATACCTTACGATCAGGCTTCTGTTCTCTCCCAGATTTATGAAAAGGGAGAGGATGTATCGGTAAGCTTTGAAGACAATGCAATAAAGGTAAAAGCCTTTGTTAAAGAAGAATTCCTGCAACGATTAAAAACGGGATGGTTAAAAAACAAGGCTGATTTCAAAATAGCAAGCCCCACTTAGGGGCTTGTTCTATTTTCTGGTAAAATATTTCACTTATTTTTTAAAAAGAGCCGTTCATACTAAGAATTGGTGATAGTAATAAATAACATTTATCTGAAGGAGGGAATTTGGTGGCGGAAAGAAATAGAGCGAAAATGAACGCTCGCGTCAGCGTTCATGATTCCGTTCAGGAAATGTACGAAAGAATTAAAGCTGATGGCTTGAGTAATGTCTGGGATCGTTTTAATCCCCAGGAGACAATCCGGTGTGATTTTTGTTTGCGGGGTGTCAGTTGCCAGCTTTGCACCAATGGCCCCTGCCGAATTTCTGAGAAAGCTGGTGCTGTCCTGGGAGTTTGCGGAATTGATCCCAATGCTATGGCTATGCGAGATATGCTTCTCCGCAATGCCATGGGCACTTCTACATACACTCATCACGCCTACGAAGCGTATCGCACTTTGAAAGCTACAGCTCAGGGGAAAACTCCTTATAGTATTACCGACAAAGACAAATTAATGTGGCTGGCGGGGATGGTTCAGATTGATCGCTCGGGAACACCGGAAGACGTTGCTGTCCGCCTAGCGGATTTTTTAATTTGGGAACTTTATCGAGACTATGACGAGCCAGGGATGATGATCGAAGTATTCGCTCCTGCCCCGCGGAAAAAAGTATGGCAGGACCTGGCTATCTTTCCCGCCGGAGTCATGCATGAGATTAAGGATGCAGTTGCCAGTTGTCTCACCAACGTAGATGGAGACTATTTTTCCATGGCCCGCAAGGCTCTACGACTAGGAATAGCGACCATCTACGGCGCTCAAATCGGTTTGGAAGTGGTACAGGACATTCTTTTTGGCACGCCTGTGCCTCATGAGGTGGAGGTGGACCTAGGTATTTTGGACCCCGATTATGTTAACATAGTTTTTAACGGGCATGAACCATGGGTGGGGATAGCCGCTATCTATGAGGCCGGAAAACCTGAAGTACAGGATAAGGCTAAGCAGGCCGGCGCCAAGGGGCTTCGGGTTATCGGTTCTATAGAGAGCGGCCAGGAAGTGCTACAGCGGTTCCCTATGGATGACGTATTTAGGGGTCTAACTGGAAACTGGCTGGCGATCGAGCCGCTGCTGGCTACCGGTGCGGTAGACGTATTTGCCATGGATGAAAATTGCTCGCCTCCCTGGCTGGCTCCTTATGCGGAGAAATACGGAGTAACCTTGGTATGTGTATCTGACCTGGTCCGTATACCTGGAGTGGTTAAACATTTGGATTATAAGCCCACCGAAGTAGCTGAACAAGCCCGACAACTGATTGATTGGGCTATAGAGAATTTCAAAAACCGCAAGGGTCGGATACAGCCCAAGGTTCCTGGTCGAGTGCAGAAAGCTATTGCCGGGTTCTCTCCGGAAGCAGTGTTAAATGCGCTGGGAGGTAACTTAAACCCTTTGCTGGAGGTTATTAAAGCCGGGAAAATTAAAGGTGTAGTGGCTCTGGTAAACTGTACCACCCTGTCTACAGGGCCTCACGACTACATGACTGTTAATATGGCCAAAGAGTTGATTAAAAGAGATATACTCATAGTAAGCGGTGGTTGCGGCAATCACGCGCTGGAAGTGGCAGGATTGTGTAATCTTGCCGCCCTGGATATAGTTGGACCGGGTCTTAAAGAAGTTTGTGGCAGTTTAAAAAT
>NZ_BDGJ01000200.1 GCF_002207765.1 Calderihabitans maritimus | reverse complement strand
GGGCGGGACCTTTTTAACCAGACGGTTGACCTGGTGTTTTTTGATACCACCACCAGCTATTTTGAGGGTGAAGGAGCCAAGGAACTTAGCCAGTACGGTTATTCCCGGGACCATAGGCCTGACCGGGTACAGGTGGTTATCGGCCTCTTAATGAGACAGGACGGCATTCCGATTGCCCACGAGGTATT
>NZ_BDGJ01000199.1 GCF_002207765.1 Calderihabitans maritimus | reverse complement strand
CCAGTATCTCGTCAAGTAAATGCACGTAGATTACTGCTCCGCTCGCTAGCTGCTTCTTGTAGTACCTCCTCTTGGCATCTATTACTATAGAAAAAAAGGTGTTAAAAATACCCCCGCACCAATTCCGAAAGTAGTTTTAATGCATATTCCGGAGCAAACTGGACAGTAATTCCGGATTAAACTGGACACCAAATCCGATTTAAATTGGACACCG
>NZ_BDGJ01000198.1:84392-84759 GCF_002207765.1 Calderihabitans maritimus | reverse complement strand
GTGGCACGCCTGTATTCCGTCCCTTGAAATGCCTGTCGTTACTGGAATCTTGTTTTTAAACTGTCAAAGATGAGCTTTACCTTACACATTCGAAATTGCAACCAGAAAACCGCTTCTTAAATTGATTTCCAAAATGAAGGAGGGGGCGAATAAACAAAGCCGGGTTAGGAATTATACCTAATCTCCGGCTTTATAATTGGCTTGGGAGGGGTTCAATGTAATTACCTTCAATACTGGCGTTTTACCTGGTGCTCAAGATATTACAGGTTCTTTCGACCCGGCCACCAGCTCCCAGAATTTACTGGCAGCAAAACTCTGTAAGCGCTGCCGCTGAGCAACAAGGTAAAGATCTCTCTTCAACAGTAGT
>NZ_BDGJ01000198.1:41852-84234 GCF_002207765.1 Calderihabitans maritimus | reverse complement strand
CCCAGCCCTTCTTCCACCGCCGTTTTGACGGCTTCCGTACTTCCCAGCTCCATGCGCAGTTTAATTTGCCCCGGAGAAATCCCCGCTTCTTCCAACCCTCTTTCCATAACCCTGCGGGTACCGGAACCCCTTTCCCGCAGCACGAAAGGATAATCTAAAATGTCCTTTAATTCAACCTTTTCCCTTTTGGCAAGAGGGTGCTCCGGGGAAGCAATAAGCAGAAGTCTATCAGACAGAACAGGCCGGGAAACCAGTTTTCTTTCGTCGAACAGGGTGCCCACCATTCCCAGGTCAATTTCCCGGGCCAGAACCATGTCCACCACTTTCTTGCTGTCGGCTACCTTCATATTTACCTCTACCTTGGGAAAATTGGCGGTAAAAATACCGATGTAGCGCGGCAGGATATATTCCCCGGGGATGGTACTGGCCCCGATAGTCAGTCGGCCCCGTACCAATCCTTTGAGTTCGGCAATGTCCTCGTCCAACCGCTGGGATAAAGCGATAATTTCTCGGGCATATTTCTTTAATATTTCTCCTGTTTCCGTCAGGGCAACTCCCCGGCTCAAGCGCTCAAACAGGGGAGCCTGGTAATATTCTTCCAGCGCACTTATCTGAAAAGATATAGCCGACTGGGTGAGATGGAGCTTTTTAGCTGCAGCGGAAAAACTCCCTTCCTCCGCGACGGTGAGAAATACCTGAAGCTTGTGGAAGTCGGGCATTCACATCATTCCTTACCTGCGTCAACTTTCCAAATATAATTATAAGCCAGCTTCCTTAATTTGACCATATAAAGCCGCTCCTAGAGCCCCGACAATTTGCGGGTCGGATGGAATAACAACTTCCGTTCGCAGCCGGGCTCCTAATAAATCGGCTATTCCAGAAAGCAACGCTACGCCGCCTGTAAAAACCAGAGCTGGCTTCAGCCCGACCCGGTGAAGCATCGAGGCAGCTTTTGCACAAACAGATTCTAATACGGCCCGGGCTACAGCTTCTGCTTTAACCCCCCTAGCTAGGAGGGAGACCACCTCCGTTTCTGCAAAAACGGCACATGTGCTGTTGAGGGTCACTCTTTCGGACGTAGCGAGGGCCATACAGGCAAATTGTGTCAGGTCTAAGCCAAGAGTTTGCGCCATAACTTCCACAAATTTCCCCGTACCTGCAGCGCACTTCTCGTTCATCAAAAAGTCCACTACTCTACCGTTATCGTCAAGGCGTATTACCTTGATGTCCTGTCCCCCTATATCTAGAACAGTGCGACACTGGGGATACACAGCGCGAGCTCCTAGGGCGTGAGCCTTAATCTCTGTAATGATTTCATGGGCAAAGGCAGCTCTGGCTGCATGCCGTCCGTAGCCGGTAGCCACCACCCGCCGGTATTTACCCACGTCTCCTAACAATTGAGCTGCCCGTTCCACAGGATTAGGCCCGCTGTCTACAACTCGGGAGAAGGCCAGCCGTCCTCTTTCCCATACTACCATGGCAATAGTCCGGGAACCAATATCTATACCTGCAAACCTCATGGGCTTGGCTACCTCACCACCTCTAAAAAAGCTTCTATCCGGGTACGAATCTGTTCGATGTCTTCTTCACTATAATCAGTTTCGATTCGTAAGCAAGGTATCCCCTTTGCTTTAAGAGCTTTCTCCACCCTAGCCGCCTCGATGCTATAGGGTTGGCAAAAGGACAGGTTATAGTGGATAACACCATCGGCACGATATTCATGCACCAAACGCAAAATATCCTCTACCCGTTCGTGGTTAGGCGTAAAACAGGCGCAATTGATTTGGAAATAACGGTTGGCCAGGTTTACCAAAAGTTCTTCCAGCGTCTCCCCTTCCTCCTGCACTAAATGCTCAAAATAACGAGTTCCGGTACAAGTTTCTTCACATACAACTACCGCGCCGCTGGTCTCTATGAGGTGGTGAAGTTTCCAATTAGGAATTGCTTGAGGACTGCCTGCAATTACAATACGCGGCGCCCCGTTCTTGAAAACCCCGTAGCCCGAGGTTACCCGTTCTTCTAACTCGCTGCATAGTTCTTCCGTCCGCTCGACAAAACGCTGCGGATCGTCGTAAAACGCAATCTGAGTTACCAAAAGAGCGTCTTTCCCACTTATAGGGACCGGATCGTTTTTGCGAAAGCTATAGAGCCGCTTCAGAGCCTTTCTCTTGGCATTTTCCACTCGAATTGCTTCCCGTAAGTGTTCCCTTTCTATCTTCTTCCCAGTTATTTTTTCTACAGTGCCTTTGAAGATACCAACTTCCTCGATCCATGCCTGCCGGTCCTTTTCCCGCTTCATCTGAGGAAGTTCCATTACATAAGTAGGTATGTACTCGTTGAGTATTTCCCACGCCTTCTTTTTATCATCACAAGTTGTTTCCCCTACTAACATGTCGGAAGATTCAAAATAGGGGCAAGTCCTGCTGATTTTCGCACCTACCGAAGCCTTGATCAAGGGACAAACAGTACGCGGCAGTACTTTTTCCCCATCCGGTACCCAAAATTGAGAACCGCCGCATAAACCTATGGCTACACCTCCGGCGGCCCTGATTATTTCCGTAGGAACAAAAACGCAGAAAGTACCGAACACCTTACCGCCCTGCTTCCGGTGTTCGGCCAGTTCCGCCACCCGCATACCGTGAATCTCCGCTATCACCGCATTAAAATAGTTCATCCCCTGCGGACGCCCCGGCTGGTTCAAGTAGACCTCTTCATACAAAGATGGCAAAGCAGCACAAAGAAGATCATGTCTTTCCAGGTCCATATTTAAAGATTGCCATAGATCCCGGTAATCTGACATAAGAACCCTCCTCCCAGACTAACAATAACTTTACAAACAATTCCCCAATAAATTATTAAAAACCTTCAATTCAGCCATCTAATTTTTTAATATATCTGGGTCTGACCAGTTAATTTTTTTGATACGTGTGGTAACACTAACAAAGGATAGGGTTCTTTTACCGGGAGTCAATTTAACCTTAAGATAGCCTTCGGAATTTAAAAATCGCTTAGATTTAGAATCCACACCATGAAAAAAGACGTTGCGTAAGACATCCTCTCCTTACTCCAAGTCGGCATAAATAAAAGCAAAGCGGGTGGCGTGTTCCATTTCATCGGTCATAGCTTCAAACATAATGTCCCGGACTTGGTAGTCAGAGGTAGAGAGCATCATATCCCGATAAAGTTCGGCTGCCTCCAGTTCTCTCTGGAAGGCCTCCTCCACTGCCTCCTCATAGCATTCCACGTGAACCGGCGGAACGGTAATCATAGGCTTCATCCCGGTCAGGAACTGATACAGGTCGGTAAACATTTGGTAGTGTTTTCTTTCATCTTCCAAGGCATGTCTGATATGTTTCTTATGCTCAGCAGGTGCCATTTTTAACATTTGTTCGTACATTTCGATGGCCATCGCTTCATCTTTGATAGCTTTTTGCAAGTTGTTCACGAATTCCTGAAAGTTTTTGAAAACCCCGTGCATAGGGTAGTTGGGTGGATAGCCATAATGATAATAGTACATTCCTGATGGTTGATACATCACTTTTCCCTCCTTGAGGCTTCTTACAACATAATATGCATGTCACGAGCAAAAGGGTTATTGCACCCCAGTCAAAACCTTTAGCCCGCAGAGGTGGCTTGAAATTATGGAAGAAAGATTAAACATTGATCTGTTATCTCCCGAAGCTGTAACAGCCAAGGCCGAAAGTTTGGGTGTGAAAAAGGCTAAGAACACCCTGCGCAGTACAGTGATGTTGGGAATCCTTGCCGGGACTTTTATTGCCCTGGCCGGAGAATTCTATATCATAGCTACCTTTGACGCCAGGGTCGGGCCCAGCTTGGCCAAGCTGTTGGGTGGACTAGCTTTTTCTCTGGGGCTTATATTGGTGGTTATAGCGGGCGCCGAACTGTTTACCGGAAACACTCTGCTGATCATTGCCTACATGACCAGAAAGATTTCGCTGGGTCTGCTCCTCAGAAACTGGATTCTAGTCTATTTTGGCAACCTGCTGGGTAGTCTTTTTATCGTCTTTCTGGTCTACTATTCGGAACAGTGGCGTCTGGGTAACCTGGCCTTCGGTATAACCGGTATGCAAATAGCCCTGGCCAAGGTAAGCAATGATTTCACTACCAACCTGCTGCGCGGAATCCTGGCCAACATGCTGGTAGTGCTGGCCATATGGTTGAGCTACAGCGGAAGGAGTGTTACGGATAAAGTCTTGGCCATTATTTTCCCCATCACCGCTTTTGTGGCTTCCGGCTTCGAGCACAGCATTGCCAATATGTTTTTTATCCCTTTCGGTCTGGTATTGAAAGAAAACGAGGCCGTTCGCCAGGCCTTTATGGCGCAGACGGGAATTTCTTCCCTAGATAATCTAACGCTGGAATCTTTCCTGGTCAACAATTTAATACCGGTAACCCTAGGCAACATTATCGGCGGAGGCTTTCTGGTAGGACTGGTATACTGGTTTGTATATCTGCACAAACGAGTTTAAAAGAAGGTGGGTTAAATTAATGTCCGTAAAATGTTGTAACCAGCAAAAAAAGAAGCCAAAGGACCCGGATATAGAAAAGCTTATCCAAAAGTACCGGGAAACCGACGGCGGCCTTATTCCCCTTTTGCAGGAAACCCAGGATATTAAAGGTTATCTTCCCCGAGAGGTCTTGGAACAGATTGCCGAAGGAATGAAAATTTCTCTGGCCAAAGTTTGCGGCGTCGCTACTTTCTATGCCCAGTTTTCCCTTAAGCCTAAGGGACGCAATACAATCCGGGTCTGCACAGGAACGGCCTGTCATGTGAGAGGCGGGCGGGATATTCTTGAAACCATTGGGAAACAGTTAAAGATACCGGACGGCGGTACTACCGAAGATCGGCGCTTCACTCTGGAAACGGTAGCCTGTGTGGGAGCCTGTAGCCTGGCGCCGGTAGTGGTCATTAACCATGATACCCACGGACAGGTAACTCCGGAGCAAATCCCCTGTATTCTCGACCAGTATACGTAGGAGGTGCCCGCGTTGAAAGAAAAGTTGGCTAAACCCAAAGTAGATCACCAGCCCGACCGGCCCCGGGTAATCGTGGGTATGGGCACCTGCGGTATAGCAGCGGGAGCGAAAAAAGTATGGGAAGCTATTTCCCAGGAAATCCGGCGACAAAATTTGGACGTTGAAGTCCGGCAGACCGGGTGTCTGGGAATGTGCCACCGGGAAGTACTGGTGGAAGTAAGAATTCCGGGGCAACCCAAAGTAATTTACGGTAACATCAGCCCGGAAAGCGTAAAGCGCATAGTACAGGAACACCTGGTAGAAGGCAGAATAGTTAAAGACCTAGTGGTAGGAATGGAGGCCGAAAAGGGAACTCTCCTTGAGGGTATGCCTTTACTGGAAGAAAATCCTTTCTGGAGCAAACAGCTCCGTCTGGTCACCAGGAACTGCGGTATCATTGACCCTGATAGCATTGATGACTACCTGAAGGCCGGAGGCTACCAATCGCTGCGCAGGGTGCTGGCAGAATACACGCCCGAAGAAGTAATCGCCGAAGTGAAAAATTCAGGCCTGCGGGGAAGAGGAGGAGGCGGTTTTCCCACCGGCATCAAGTGGGAGTCAACCCGCAATGCAGTAGGAGACCGGAAATATGTGATCTGCAATGCCGATGAGGGAGATCCCGGAGCTTTCATGGACAGGAGCATCCTGGAAGGAGATCCCCATGCCGTCATCGAGGGAATGATTATAGCTGCTTACGCCGTAGGGGCTCGAGACGGGTACATATACATCCGGGCAGAATACCCCCTGGCTGTTCACCGGTTGATGAGAGCAATCGACCAGGCAAGGGAAAGAAATTTTCTTGGTGACAACATCCTGGGTAGCGGCTTCAACTTTCACCTGTATATCAAGCAGGGAGCGGGAGCCTTTGTGTGCGGCGAAGAAACAGCACTCATCGCTTCTATTGAAGGGAACAGAGGCATGCCCCGGCCCCGTCCTCCTTTTCCCGCCACTAAAGGCTTGTGGGACCGACCCACCAACATTAATAACGTGGAAACTTACGCCAATATTCCGGTCATTTTTCGTATCGGGGCATCGGAATTCGCTTCTATAGGAACCGAACAGAGCAAAGGGACTAAAGTCTTCGCCGTAACCGGAAAAGTTAAGAAGACTGGTCTAGTAGAAGTCCCTATGGGAATCACCTTGCGGGAAATTATTTTTGATATATGTGGCGGAATAAAAGACGACAAAAAGTTCAAAGCAGTACAAATCGGCGGGCCTTCAGGGGGCTGCCTGCCCGAACAACACCTAGACCTCCCGGTCGACTACGATTCGCTTATTTCCGCAGGAGCCATGATGGGCTCCGGCGGCTTGGTGGTACTGGACGAAAATACCTGCATGGTGGAACTGGCCCGCTACTTTCTACAGTTCACCCGCAACGAGTCCTGTGGTAAGTGCACCCCCTGCCGGGAAGGATTAAAACGATTATTGGAAATTTTAAATCGTATTGTCAACGGAAAAGGTGAAAAAGGGGACCTAGACCGGCTCATTACCCTGGGGTCCGTTATCATCAATACTTCCCTGTGTGGCCTGGGTCAATCGGCACCCAACCCGGTGCTCAGTACCATCCGCTATTTTCGCTCTGAGTACGAGATGCATATTGAAAAGAAATTCTGTCCCGCCGGGGTATGCAAGGACCTTACCACCTACCGGATAATCGAGGAAAAATGCAAGGCATGCAGCATCTGCCTGAAACATTGTCCGGCAGGAGCCATTACCGGAGAAAAGAGGACACCTCACCGCATTGACCCGGAAAAATGCGCCAGGTGTGGTATATGTTTAGAAAAATGTCCTTTTGAAGCCATTGTTCGAGCATAGGAGCGTGATACTTATGGATAAGGTAAGGGTAATCATTAACGGAGAAGAATATACCGTTCGCCGCGGGAGTACCATCCTTAAGGCTGCAGAAGCCAACGGTATTGATATTCCTACCCTTTGCTATGAAGAGGGACTACCCGCTCCCGGCAACTGCCGCCTCTGTGTAGTAGAAGTAAAAGGGGCCAGGAAACTGCTGTCGGCCTGCACCACGCCGGTACAGGAGGGTATGGAGATATTCACAGAATCGGAAAAGGTCGTGGAGGCCCGAAAGGAGATTCTCCGGCTACTTCTGGCCAATCACGACCTCCGCTGTCTTACCTGTGCCAAAAATGGCGATTGCCGTCTGCAGGATTACTGTTTTCGTTACCGGGTAGAGGATACTCCCTACCGGGGAGACCAGAAAAAATACCCGGTAGATACTTCCAACCCCTTCTTCATCCGGGATTACAGCAAGTGTATCGTCTGCGGCAAATGCGTCTATGTCTGCGCAGAAATTAACGGTGCTCATGTATATGACTTTATGGAAAGAGGATTTAATACCAAAGTTACGTCAGCCTACGACGATAGCCTGACGGAAACCACCTGCACCTTCTGCGGCATGTGTGTCAACGTATGTCCGGTAGCTGCCTTGGTAGAAAAGTCGGCCGTATGGGCGGCGCGTCCCTGGGAAATTAAGAAGGTTACCACCACCTGTCCCTACTGTGGAGTAGGTTGCCAATTAAAACTTAAGGTGCATGATAACCGCATAGTAGGAGTAACCAAGGATAAATCCGGGTCCAATATGGGCCATCTGTGCGTTAAAGGGCAGTTCGGCTGGGATTTTGTTCATTCTCCCGACCGCCTTACTCAACCCATGATCCGGAAAAGCGGTGAACTGGAGCCGGTATCCTGGGAAGAAGCACTGGACTACGCCACCCGCCGCCTGAAAGAGATCGTAAAGCGCTACGGCCCCGACGCTGTAGCCGGTATTTCCTCGGCTAAATGCACCAACGAAGAAAATTATCTCTTTCAAAAATTTATGCGGGCAGTGATAGGTACGAATAATGTGGATCATTGCGCCCGTCTCTGACACAGCTCCACCGTGGCCGGTCTGGCCACCGCTTTTGGCAGTGGAGCAATGACCAATTCCATTAATGAACTTCTTCAGACGGAAGTGATCCTGCTCATCGGTTCCAATACCACCGAAGCCCACCCGGTAACCGGCTACCGCATCAAACAGGCGGTAAAAGACGGTGCCAAACTGATTGTAGCCGATCCTCGAAAAATTGAACTGGTGCGTTATGCCGACATCTGGTTGCGCCTGCGGCCGGGAAGCAATGTGGCCCTACTAAACGGCCTGGCTCATGTCATCCTGCGGGAGGGCCTGTGGGACAAAAAGTTTGTGGAGGAAAGAAGCGAGGGGTTCGAGGAATGGCAGGAATCAATTCGCAAGTACACCCCCGAGCTGGTGGAAAAACATACCGGCATCCCGGCCCAGGACATTGTGGCCGCCGCCCACCTCTTTGGGAAGGCCGACAGGGCTACCATCGTCTATGCCATGGGTATTACCCAGTATACCTCTGGTACCAATAACGTGCTGGCTATTGCCAACCTGGCCATGCTGACCGGGAATGTGGGCCGGGAAGGTACCGGGGTTGCTCCTCTGCGGGGCCAAAATAATGTGCAGGGGGCATGTGACGTGGGCTGCCTTCCCAACTACTTTCCTTCTTACCAGCCTGTGGAAGATCCGGAGGTGCGCCGGATATTTGAAGAAGGCTGGGGAGCAAAACTGCCGCGGCATAACGGCTATACCGTCACCGAAATGTTTGAAGCGGCTGCCCGCGGTAAGGTAAAAGCCATGTACATCATGGGAGAAAACCCGGTACTGTCCGACCCCGACGCCAGGCATGTGGTGGAAGCCCTGGAACGCTTGGACTTTTTGCTGGTACAGGACATCTTTATGACCGAAACGGCGGAAAAGGCCCACGTGGTTCTCCCAGCCGCGTCTTTTGCCGAAAAGGACGGTACATTCACCAACACCGAACGGAGAATTCAGAGGGTAAGGAAGGCCATTGAGCCCCCGGGAGAGAGCAAAGCCGATTGGGAGATAATACAGCTATTGGCCCGGAAACTGGGAGCCGATTGGAACTACCCTCACCCCAAAAACATTATGACAGAGATCGCTCGCTTTACCCCTATCTACGGCGGTATCAGCTACGATCGCCTGGAAGAAAAAGGAATCCAGTGGCCCTGCCCCCATCCGGACCACCCGGGGACCAAATTCCTGCATGCAGAGAAGTTCTCCCGAGGCAAAGGGCGTTTTCACGTGGTGGAATACCTGCCCCCGGCGGAAGTGCCGGACGAAGAATATCCCCTGTGGCTCAGTACCGGGCGCATGCTATACCATTTTCATACCGGCAGCATGAGCCGACGTTCCAAGGGGCTGCATGAAATCCATTCAGAAGAGCTAGCCATGATCCACCCGAAAGATGCCCAAAAATACCGCGTACAAGACGGGGATACCATTCAAGTAGTCTCCCGGCGGGGCAAAGTAAAAACCAAAGTACAGGTTACGGACCATGTGCCGTCCGGAACGGTGTTTATGACCTTCCACTTCCGGGAAACCCCGACCAACCAGCTAACCAACACCGCCACCGACCCCATATGCAAGATACCTGAGCTCAAAGCCTGCGCCATAAAAATTGAGCCGGTTTAATCATTGTATGATTGCTCCCAGGGCTTCCCTGTAGTAAAATGTTGATAAATACCTTTAATAGGGGGCTTGAATTTGATGATCATTACCACCACACCCAATATTGAGGGACGCACCATTAAGAACTACCTAGGTGTGGTCTCCGGGGAAGCTATTATGGGGGCTAACGTTGTCCGGGATCTCTTTGCCAGCATTACTGACATAGTCGGGGGACGGTCCGGGGCCTATGAGACCAAGCTTATGCAAGCGCGGGAGATTGCCCTGAAAGAGATGGCGGAACGAGCCCGCCACCTAAGGGCCAACGCCGTTGTCGGGGTGGACCTGGATTATGAGGTAGTGAGGGAAGGAATGCTTATGGTTACCGCCAGCGGCACGGCGGTGGAGGTGGAGTAACGTATGGCCAGGGACTTAGGTTTTCAGTTCCTTCCAGGCCTGGTCCACCACAGAATTAATCAGGCTTACGGGATCCTCCGGGATAGATCGCCCATTTTTTTGTAAAAGCAACAGGTACTCTATGTTGCCCTCCGGTCCTTTGAGCGGGGAAAAGGTGATTCCAGCCAAGGCCAGGTTTAACTCTTGCGCCGTGGATATAATCTTTTGCAACACTTCCCGGTGCACCTGGGGATCTCGCACTACTCCTCGCTTGCCCACCTTTTCCCTTCCCGCTTCAAACTGGGGTTTTACCAGAGCTATAATAATTCCACCTGTTTTCAATAACTCAGCGGCCACCGGCAGGACTAAAGCCAGGGATATGAAAGAAACGTCCACCGTAATTACCTCAGGTAATTCCGGCAGCTGTTCCGGCTGCAAATAACGCACATTGGTTCTTTCCATATTGATTACCCGGGGATCCTGGCGCAACTTCCAAGCCAGCTGACCGTATCCTACATCGACCGCTATAACTTTTTGAGCCCCGTGCTGCAAGGCGCAGTCGGTAAACCCGCCGGTAGAAGCCCCTATATCTAAGACGACTTTTCCTTGCAGCGAAATATTAAACTCCCGGAGAGCTTTTTCCAGTTTGAGTCCTCCCCGGCTGACATAGGGTACGGCTTCCCCCAGGATGCGGATTTCCGCGTCTAGCGGCACCGGAGTGCCCGGTTTATCTACCCTCTCTCCATCTACCAGTACTAATCCTGCCATGACAGAGCGCTTTGCCTTTTCCCTACTAGGAAAAAAGTCCCGCCTAACCAGCAGGACGTCAAGCCGTTCCTTATTCTTTTTCCCCACTGGAAACCTCCCATCAGGCCTGTCCTCGTGCAGTCTTATGGTAAGAAACTTGTACCGGAAACCGGCTCAGAATGGCTTTTTTGATTCCTTCGGCAGTCAGGCCATACTTGGCCCGTAGAATATCTGCCTTGCCCTGGGGTACAAACTCATCGGGAATGCCTAAGCACAATACTTCCCTGTCGTTAATTCTCTCCCTGGCCAAGAGTTCGAGAACCGCACTGCCGAATCCCCCGGCCAGCACATGTTCTTCCACGGTAACTATTCTTTTAACCTTACGGGCTACAGCTTTGATTAATTCCTCATCTAAAGGTTTCACGAAGCGACAGTTGATTACACCGGCTTCAATTCCCAGAGAGGCCAGTTCTTCCGCCGCAGCCAGGGCATCATATACGGGTCGGCCGATAGCTAGGATGACTATGTGCTGACCTTCCCGCAGAACTTCCGCTTTGCCCACGGGCAGCGGTTTCACTTCCTGATCTAATCTAACACCCGTTCCTGATCCCCTGGGATACCGGAGCGCTATGGGACCGTCAAAAGTTATGGCCGTGGCCAACATATGGCGAAGCTCATTCTCGTCCTTCGGAGCCATTACCGTCATGTTAGGTATACTGCGCAGGTAAGAAAAATCAAATAGTCCCTGGTGAGTTTCCCCATCCTCGCCGACAATTCCCGCCCGATCTATAGCAAAAACTACAGGAAGATTTTGTAGGCAAACATCATGAAGAATTTGGTCATAAGCCCGCTGCAGGAAAGTAGAATAAATAGCTACTACCGGTTTAAATCCTTCGACCGCCATCCCTGCCGCCAGAGTCACCGCATGCTGTTCAGCAATGCCCACATCATAGAACCGCGCGGGAAATTCCTTGGCGAAAATGTCCAGTCCAGTGCCGTTAGGCATGGCCGCCGTGATACCTATTATTCTCTCGTCTTCCCTCGCCAGCTGTACCAAAGTGTTTCCGAAAACGCTGGTATACGATGGGGGACCATTCTTCCGGATTGGAGAACCCGTTCTAATATCAAAGGGTCCTATACCGTGAAAAGTGTCGGGGTTTTCTTCCGCGGGACGATATCCTTTCCCTTTTTTAGTGATGACATGAATCAGCACTGGCCCTCTGATGGATTTTGCCCGCTTAAATACGGAATTCATCGCCGCTATATTGTGGCCGTCAATAGGACCAAGATAAGTGAAGCCCAGTTCCTCAAAAAGCATCCCCGGAACTACCAGATACTTGAGCGAATCTTTTACCCTTTCCGCCACTTTTACTACCCGCGGGCCAATATGCGGCACTTTGCGCAGCAATGTCTCAAACTCTTCTTTCCCCTTAAAATACATCGGGTCGGTACGGAGACGGGACAAGTAGGAGGATAGAGCTCCCACGTTGCTGGCAATAGACATCTCATTGTCATTCAATATAACTATGAGGTCAATTCCCAGGTGTCCCGCGTGATTGAGGGCTTCAAAAGCCATGCCACCGGTTAAAGCACCGTCTCCTATTATCGCTACTACCTCGTATTTTTCTCCCCGTTTTTCGCGGGCTAAAGCCATGCCCACCGCCGCCGAAATGGAAGTGCTGCTATGCCCCGTATTGAAAGCGTCATGGGGACTTTCTTCCCTTTTCGGAAAACCGCTTATTCCGCCATATTGCCGAAGACTATCAAATTTCTCGCGCCGGCCGGTCAGTAACTTATGCACATAGCACTGATGCCCAACGTCCCAGATAAACTTGTCTTTAGGAGAATCAAAAGTGAAATGCAAGGCCAGAGTCAGTTCCACGACCCCCAGGTTGGGAGCAATGTGTCCTCCGGTCCGGGCAACCGTAGCGATCATTTCCGACCGAATCTCTCCGGCCAGTTGTTCCAGCTGCGACAGGGTTAATTTCTTGACGTCCTTTGGGCCGTTAATCCCGTCCAGAATCCGACCCATTTATTTCACCTTCTTTCTTTTGCCGGAGTTAATTTCAATCCCCATAACCCTGCTCAACCGGTGCAGCAGCCGTCCTACCAGAAAAATTATCTCGTGAGAACGATTGATGGCCAGTCCTTTACCGTAAGCTTTTCCCCCTACCGTCAAGGCGGCAATAAAAGCCGTCATAACCGTTCCGAACAGAAGCTGTTGTTTCCCTCCCGGCTGTCCGACCTGTAGCAGCAGGCGGAAGACAATGGAGGCACCTACCGCACCGCTCAAGGTACCACATACGTCTCCCACCACGTCGTTACAAAAACTGGCTACCCGTTCTGCATTCCTTACTAAAAAAATAGCCTCCCGGGCTCCCGCGATCTTTCTGGACGCCCGGGCATGGAAAGGAGCTTCGGATGCCGCCGCTACCGCTACCCCAACAATATCAAAGATTATTCCTATCAGAATAATTAACACCAAAAGCAGGAAAGATAATACCAATGAAGTGAGGTGACTTAAAAGAGTCTGGGAGCCCAAACTAATGGCTATAGCTAAAAAAAAAGTCCCTACACCGATAAATAAAGCATGTTTCCAACGATTATTGTTGCCGGAATTACCCACGGATATTCTTCTCTCCTCAGGGTTAAAAATAAAACCCAGTTTATGTAATGTGTTTGGGTGGGTGGTAACTTGCCGGGTAAACTTTGTGGCTTAAGGTCTAGCAGGATTTCCCAATAGTCCACCGGCCGTCACCGCACCGGCGGTTTCCCTTTAAGGACTATTCTGTGCCGTCGCCGGTCACAGGGCTAGATTACCACTTAGCACACACTTTAATCCCCGGCAAGCCTTACCTCTCAAGGTAAACAGTCTAGGAGTTTTCCTCAACAGACCAGACCGACTTCTAGCCTCTTTTGCAGTGATGGTTTCAAAACAAGGTACGCGGAAAAGCCCGTGGCTCCGAGCCTCTCCGGTACACTGTATTATTATCCACCATCACCACTCAAGGCAGGCTACGCTGCACCCAGCACTCCTCGCACCGAATGCAGGTTCACACCCCAAGCCGTAGCCTGCCGGGAGCCAGCCGGCAGTTACCACGCACTTGGGTCTCCGCGGGGACGGGGTCAACGCCTACATGCCCTTGTAGGTCGCCCCACCCCCTTAACTCCCAGCACCGACCCCCGACGGGGCGTCAGCAGCCAGCACCAGGAACTTCATCGATGTGCCCTTGACGGATTTTTAGGCCCGTCTTCAAAGCCGGTTGGCCTGACTAGAATACTGCACCACCCACCGCCTAGGAATAAACTATGTCAAGATTACTCTCATTATTTAGTCCACATTAATATTTTATATGCAGAACGTTATTATAACAATTTTCCGCCTCCATTGCAAGAAATGGGTTGAACTAGGTAGACCTAATCTCAGAGGTCGAATACCAGCTCGAGGACGGGTCAAATGGAATGGCCATACTAGTACTCTCTATTCAGCAAAAAACGAGCAATCATCCGCAGCGGTTCTGCTTCCTTCCCGAAATTGGAAAGGCATTGCAGCGCGCGGTTCACTTTTTCCCGGGCTATAGATTTGGACCTCTCAATCCCGTAGAAAGCGGGGTAAGTAGCCTTCTTCTTTTTCAAATCACTACCTACCCGCTTGCCCATCTTCTTCTCTTCCCCTTCTAAATCAAGTATATCATCAGTTATTTGGAAAGCCAAACCTAGGTTGTCTGCGTATTCCGCCAAGAAGAACAGTTCAGGCTCTTCTGCACCTGCCAGCATAGCTCCCACCCTGACGGACGTACTTATCAGGGCTCCTGTCTTCCGTTTATGAATACTTTCTAAGGTATCCCCGTCTACCTGAACTTCTTCCGCCTGAAGATCCATGACCTGGCCGCCGATCATCCCGCCAGTACCTGCCGCCCGGGAAATTTCCTCTATAACCTTAAGAGCAGCCTCGGCACTGATATCCACCATTTTAACCTGCTGCGCTAACAGCGTAAAGGCATAGGTTAAAAGGGCATCACCGGCCAGTATGGCTATGGCTTCCCCGAACACTTTGTGACATGTCAACTTGCCTCGACGATAGTCGTCATCATCCATAGCCGGCAAATCATCATGAATTAGTGAATAAGTATGGATTAACTCCAGGGCGCAGGCAGCCGGCACTACTCTGTCTGTTCTGCCCCCTACCGCTTCTGCCGCCGCCATACAAAGGATGGGACGCAATCGCTTTCCTCCGGCAAAAACACTGTATCGCATCGCCTGGTGAATGGTGACTGGAGGTTGGTTTTCAGGAGGTAGGTATTGATCCAGCGCATCATTTATGAGCCTAATTCGCTCTGCAAAATATGCCTGCAAGTCCACTACTCTTTTACACCATCCTCTTTCTGCTCCTGGAAAGCTTCTAAGACGAGTTCACCGTCCGCCTTCTCTACCAGCAGAGAAACTTTTCTTTCTGCAGCCTCTAATTTATGGTTGCAAAATTTAATTAACTTAATGCCCTCTTCAAAATGCTGCAGGGAATCTTCCAGAGACAGGTTGCCCGTTTCTAAAGCCCGAACTATTTTCTCCAGGCGCTCCAACGCCTGTTCAAAAGTCAAATCCTTTATTTCTGCCAATGTAAATCCTCCTTTTTCTCCTCGACCCGACAGTGAAGAACACCCCGCCGCAGGGTAACCTCCACTAATCCTCCCACTTCTACCTGATCACTATTATTTATTATCTTTCCGCTGTCAACCTCCCTGCAAAAGGCATAACCCCGCTCCAATACCGCCAGGGGACTTAAACTGTTCAATTGACCCGCCAATCGCTGCAAAACCTGCACCCTTTCGCCAAGCCGGAGTTCCATCTGACGGTGGAGTTCCTTTTCCCATAAATCAACCGCCTGGCGTGCTTCATTAAGAAGAGTCTCCGGCCTCTGCATAACTGGACGACCTTGCAAATTTTCCAACCTGTTCCGGCCCCACTCCAACTTTCGTTGCAGCGCCTGCCTCAAACGCTCAAAAGAGGCGTTTAGATTTCTTCTAATTTCTTCCTTGACAGGAACTACCATTTCTGCCGCAGCGGAAGGCGTAGGCGCCCGGCAGTCGGCCACAAAATCAGCAATGGTAAAATCGGTTTGATGTCCTACCGCCGAAATGACCGGTATGCGTGAGGCATAAATAGCTCGTGCCACCGGCTCAGTGTTAAATGCCCACAATTCTTCCAACGATCCCCCGCCCCGTCCTACTATTATAACTTCCGCTTCCCCATGACGATTTAAAAGTTCTATAGCAGCGGCAATCTCTGCCGGTGCCTCCTCTCCCTGTACCAGGGCAGGAGCAATAATGAGTTCAACATTCGGAAAACGCCGGGTAATAACGGAAATAATGTCCCGCAGGGCAGCCCCAGTAGTAGAAGTAACAATACCGATTTTGCTAGGCAAAACCGGTATTGCGCGTTTACGAGCAGAATCAAACAAACCCTCTGCTTCCAGTTTCTTCTTCAATTGTTCGAAGGCCAAATGGAGATCTCCCAGCCCATCGGCCCGTAGTTCCTGGACATAAAGCTGATAGAGGCCATCTCGCTCGTAAAGAGATACATAGCCCCGCGCAAGGACCTTCATCCCATTTTCCGGCTGGAAAAGCAAGCGGCTGTTCTGACGCCGAAACATCACGCAGCGCAGGGCGCTACCGTCGTCCTTCAAGGTAAAGTACATGTGTCCCGACGTATGGTGCTTAAAGTTGGAAATTTCACCGCGCACCCATATATCTCTCAATATTTGGTCGTTTTCTAAAAGTTGCCTAACGTGACGATTAACCTCCGTTACGGTAAATACCTGTTGCGTTAACACTTGCGCCGGGCCGCCTCCACCGTGTTCTTTAGGAGCATAGTAATAGTCATAGGACCTACGCCACCAGGTACCGGAGTAATCCAGCTGGCCTTTTCGGCAGCGCTTTCAAAATGTACATCTCCGACCAAACGTCCATCATCGAGCCGGTTAATTCCCACGTCGATTACAACCGCACCTTCCTTAATCATGTCCCCGGTAATCATTTCCGGACGGCCTACTGCCGCAACCAAAATATCTGCCTGCCGGGTTTCTTCCGCCAAGTTTTGGGTTCGCGAATGACAGATAGTTACCGTCGCATGCCTGGCCAAAAGCATCATAGCCACCGGCTTGCCAACAATATTACTGCGACCAACTACTACCGCCTTTTTCCCTTTGGGGTCGATTCCAGCCTTATCTAGGAGAACCATACATCCGTGAGGGGTACAAGGATAGAAGCATTCATCACCAATTACTAAATTGCCGACGTTAGCCGGGTGGAAACCGTCCACGTCCTTGTCCAAAGAGATAGCATCAATAACGGCCTTTTCGTCAATATGGTCCGGTACCGGTAATTGTACTAGGATACCATGAATTTTGTCATCATTGTTCAGTTTATGAATCAGTTCCAGCAACTCTTCCTGCGTAGTTTCCTTCGGTAGACGGTGTACTTCTGAGTAAATACCAACGTCTCCACAGGCCTTATGCTTATTACGTACATACACTTGCGAAGCCGGGTCATCACCTACAAGAATAACCGCCAGTCCCGGGTGTACTCCCTTGGACTTAAGCTCTTCTACTTCCCTTTTAATTTCTTCCCGGACCTCCTGAGCAATCTTTTTCCCATCCAAAATGTTAGCCGCCATTTTTATAAAACCTCCCTTTTCATAATAATTGTGTTCTGCCCGGCAATCAACACCCGTTGTTGCTGGAATTAGCCGGATATTAAAGAGCCCGTGCTTGGTTGATTAAATAGGGCTAAGGGAAGGGTTAGGCCTTTACTACCTTGACGGCCCCCGCCTTGTATTCAGGTATCTTAGCAACCGGATCGAGGGCCGGGCCGACTAGCCGGTTTACCGGTGCCTCGGCAAAGTGGAAGCTCAAGAATACTACTCCCGGAGCTACCCTTGGCGTAATCTTTGCTTTTACCTCCACTTCCCCGAAGCGGGAAATAAGTTTTACCTTCTGCCCATCCCTTATTTCCATCCGCACGGCATCTGCCGGGCTTATTTCTACATAAGGTTCGGGGCAAACCTCCTCCAGTCCTTTAGCCCGCCGGCTGATGGTGGCATGATAGTGGAAGTGGATACGACCGGTAGTAAGAACGATCGAATATTCTTCGTCGGGGACAACTGCAGCCGGTTGATATTCAACAGCATGGAATTTCCCTAAGCCACGGGCGAATTTATCTTTGTGTAAGAATCGGGTCCCTGGGTGATTCTTATCGGGACAGGGCCACTGCAGACCGATATCGCCAAGACGGTCGTAACTGATACCGGCGTAGCTGGGAGTGAGCCGGGCAATCTCTTCCATAATTTCCTGCGGGGTGCGATAATGCATGGGATAGCCCATACCCCGGGCCACATCCTGAATTATCTGCCAATCGGGCCGGGCTGTGCCCGGTGGGTCAAGAGCCCGCTCCAGTTTTTGTACCCGCCGTTCCGTATTGGTAAAGGTACCTTCTTTCTCCGCAAAGCCGGCCGCCGGTAGGATTACGTCGGCATAACGGGCCGTCTCGGTAAGGAAAATATCCTGCACTACCAGGAAATCCAGTTTCTGCAAGGCCTCTTCTACATGCTTCGAATCCGGATCCGTTAGCACCGGGTTTTCACCGACAATGTAAAGTCCTCTAACCTTTCCTTCCCCTGCCGCCTTTAGCATCTCTACCAGCGTCAGGCCCGGCTTAGACGGAAGCTCAACTCCCCAAGCTTCTTCAAATTTCTTACGAACCTCGTCATCATCCACCCTCTGATACCCGGGGTAGACGTTGGGCAGTCCGCCCATATCGCAGGCACCCTGCACGTTATTTTGTCCCCGCAAGGGATTAACCCCAGTACCTTCCTTTCCAATGTGGCCGCAGGCCATAGCCAAGTTGGCTAGGGCCATAACGTTGTACGTCCCGGTTACATGCTGGGTAATCCCCATTGCATAGTATATACTAGATCTCGGGCCCTGTGCATAAAGACGAGCCGCCCGCCGGATATCCTCTGCCGGTACGCCCGTGATTTCTTCCACATACTCCGGCGTGTACTTGGCAACTACTTTCTTGACTTCGTCAAAGCCTTCCGTGCGCGTTCGGATAAATTCTTCATCATACAACTTTTCTTCCACTATCACATGTAGTAGGCCGTTAATAAGAGCCAGATCGGTTCCCGGTTTCTGCCTGAGCCAGATATGGGCGTATTCAGTCAGTTCAATCGCCCGGGGATCGGCCACAATAAGTTTGGCCCCGTGGTTTCTCACCGCAGCCTTAATCTTTTGCCCGATGATGGGGTGGTTTTCCGTGGTATTAGAACCGATTACCAGAATACAATTCGCCTTTTCCACTTCAGCAATTGAATTGGTCATTGCCCCGCTACCAAATGCTGTTGCCAGACCGGCAACCGTAGAAGAGTGTCAGAGACGGGCGCAATGATCTACATTGTTCGTTTTCAACACTGCCCGTGCGAACTTCTGTATCAGGTAATTTTCCTCGTTAGTACACTTGGCAGAAGTTATCACGCCCAGGGCATCGGAACCATACGTATCTTTAACATGCTTCAGACCCCTGATTACCGTATGCAAGGCTTCTTCCCAAGAGGCTTCCCGGAACTTGCCTTCGCCTTTTTTCCCTTCCCGGATCAGGGGGGTAGTCAAACGCCCTTCATCATGAAGGAAATCGCAACCAAACCGCCCTTTCACGCATAACCAACCCTGGTTCACTTCCGGATTGTCCCATCCCATTACCTTAACAATCCGGTTATCATGTACGTAGAGCTCCAGGTTACAACCCACTCCACAGTAGGGGCAAATGCTTTTCACCTTCCGCATCTCCCATTCTCTCACTTGGTAACGGCGGTTTTTCTCCACTAACGCCCCTACCGGACATACCTGCACGCAGTTGCCGCAGTAAACACACCCTGCTTCCTCGGAGGAAACTTCTTTCCCGTCTTTAACTGTTGTCACCTTGCTGTTAAAGCCGTTGTCTACCCAGTCCAGGACGCCTCTTCCCCGTACCTCCCGGCAGGCCTCAACGCAACGACCGCAAAGAATACACTTTTCATAATCCCGTACAATAAACGGGTTGTCCTTCACCACCGGGTACCGGTAAGTGTCAGTTGTTACCTCACATTCGGTTATACCCTGCTCATAAACAAAATCCTGGAACTCACAGTTTCCTGAACGGTCGCAGGTGTAACAACCGTTGACCGGGTGGGCGGCAATGAGCATCTCCAGTGCACTCTTGCGCAGTTCCTGAACTTTGGGGGTATCGGTAATAACTTCCATCCCCTCTTGTACCGGTGTATCGCAGGCAGTCACCGGTTTTTCCACCCCGGACACTTCTACCAGACACATCCTGCAATGACCCATAGGTCTCAGTCTAGGGTGATAACAGAGGGTGGGAATAGAAATACCGATTTTACGGGCAGCTTCCAATATGGTTGTATTTTCATCAACGGTTACTTCTTGCCCGTTTATCTTTAACTTAACCATTATCCACGCCCCTCCTTCTTAATCATAAGCCGATCTAAGCAACCAAACCTTCCCCTTCAATCGAAAGCCTATTTCCCCCAAGCGTCATCAAAGCCCAGCCAGCTCAATACCTGCAAGTACCGGCTGGAAGTAAAAGGCTGCAAGAGCAATTCCCGCCAAAGCGACCACCAAAGTTATATTTACCAGCAAAGGGGATGTTACCGGTTGCTCTACTGAAGGTTGGATGAAATACATCACCCGTATCACATTTACGTAGTAGTACAGGGAAATAGCACTGTTTATAGCCGCAATAATTACCAGAACCAGCAACCATCCACCCTGCTGGATGGCTCCCCAGAAGAGATAAAACTTGCCGAAAAAGCCCGCCAGCGGAGGTATCCCCGCCAAGGATAGCAGGCATAGCGTCAGGCCCAAGGCGAGGAAGGGATTTCGCCAGTGTAACCCGGCATAATCGGATATGAGATCGCTGCCGGTCAGGTTTGAAAATGCCACCACTACCGCAAAGGCTCCCAGCGTCGCAAACAGGTACGCAAACAGGTAAAAGGTAACCGCTTGAGATCCTACAGCACTGGCCGAAGCCACACCTACCAAGGCATATCCGGCATGAGCCACACCTGAATAAGCAAGCATCCGTTTGATATTAGTCTGGCGCAATGCCGCTGCATTCCCCCAAGTCATGGTAACTGCGGCCGCGAACCCTATCCAAGGCGCCCAGGTCGCAGCCAAGGAATGAAATCCCGTTAACATCACCCGCACAAACACCGCAAAGGCCGCCGCCTTCGATCCAACGGCCAAGAAGGCAGTAACAGGAGTCGGCGCCTCCTGGTAGGCATCGGGAACCCACATGTGGAAGGGTGCCAGGCCCATTTTAAAGCCGAAGCCCACTATGAGAAGGAACAAGCCGATCAAGAGCAATGGGCTGCTCCCGCTGTCTACCATCTTGGCAATCTCTATCAAATCGGTCTGCCCGGTCAGTCCGTAAACTAAAGCCGCTCCGTAAAGCCACAGGCCAATGGCAAAGGAACCCAGGATAAAGTACTTAAGAGCTGCCTCCGTTGCATTTTTATCGTCCCGCCGGTAACCAACCAGGGCGTAAAAGGAGAGGCTGATAAGCTCGATGCCAACGTAGATGGTTACAAGCTCCCGGCTTGCAGCCGTAACCATCATTCCCAGCAAGGCGGTAAGCACCAGCCAGAAAAATTCTCCCCTCCGTCCCGGCAGCCGCTCCAAGGAGGAGATGATAAGCAAATAAACCAACAGAGCGCCGGAGATAAAGATAATCTTAAAGGCAACGGCCAGTCGGTCTACCACAAATACGCCGTTGAAAAGATTATCCTCTACCCCTAACAGCCTGAAACTGGCCAGAAGGGCCACCACCAGCCCGAGGACCCCGACGGTTCCCAGTCCCTCGCGCCGGTTGCTCTCCGGCAACATGAAGTCCAGTACTAAAACCAGTAAAGCGGTAACGGTTATGATAATCTCCGGGGTTAGTAACCACCAATTCACGCTTCCTCGCCTCCTATCTACCTGAGCAAGGCCATCAAGCTAGGATGGCTCCAATCAGTTATCAAGGCAGGATAGACGCCTACCACAATTGTCAGGCCCATCAAGACTACCAGGGGAATATATTCATAAACTTGACCCATATCCGTTAGATGAGACCAACGCGGGTTAAGAGGACCGTAGAATATCCTTTTAACCATCCACAGCATATATCCGGCGGTCAACACAATCCCGAAAACAGCAATGATGGTCGGCACTTGCAAAACAGGATATGATCCTAGGAACACCATGAATTCGGCGATAAACTGGCTCATACCCGGTAATCCTAACGAAGCCATGCTGGCCATAATAAAGGCCACTCCCATGCGCGGAATTTGGGCTACCAGGCCTCCTTCCAGTTCCGGTATCTGCCGGGTGTGGGCCCGTTCATAGAGTAAGCCGATCAGGAAAAACAGCAAACCGGAAACTGTTCCGTGGGCAAACATTTCTAAAACTGCACCATTCAACGCTACCGGCGTTAAGGCGGCTATGGGGAGCAAGACAAAGCCCATATGGCTTACGCTGGACATAGCGATCATGGTCTTCAAATCCTTTTGTCCCATGGCGACATAGGCACCGTATATAACATTTATCACGGCTAGAGTCGCCAGTAAAGGAATAAAGGCTTTAAGACCTTCCGGCAGGAGCCCCGCATTGATGCGGATGAGTCCGTAGCCCCCCATTTTCAAGAGTACCCCAGCTAGGATCATACTGATCGGTGCCGGTGCTTCCACGTGAGCATCAGGCAGCCAGGTATGGAAAGGAAAGACGGGAAGTTTTACGCCAAATCCCAGGAACAGGAGGATAAACAGTAGTGCTTGTACCTGAGGAGCAAATCCTGCCCGGCTCAAATCCACCAGGTCGAAGGTAGGACTGGGAGCCAGGAAATACATGGCTAAAAATCCGGCCAGCATAAAAGCACTGCCTGCCATGGTGTAGATTATAAACTTCATCGCTGCATATTCCCGCCGTTCGGAACCCCAAATTCCTATCAAGAAATACATGGGGATTAATTCCAGTTCCCAGAAAAGGAAGAACAGAAACAGGTCTAAAGAGACAAATACACCCAACACAGCCGTTTCCAAAATCGTAACCAGTAAGAAGTACTCTTTAGTCCGGTGCTTAATGTTCCACGACGCCAGGATGGCACACACAAATATGAAAGTGGTTAGAATTACCATCGGGAGGCTTATCCCGTCCACCCCAAGGTGGTAACTGATAGCAGGCGAGCTCATCCAGGTCGCCTTTTCTACAAACTGAAATCCGGCCAAACGGTTATCATAACTGAAGTACAGAACAAGAGATAAGAATAAGTCTATCAGAGCAACGACTAAGGCTGTACCTTTAATTAACTTCTCCTGCTGTCGTGGCATAAAGCAAATTAAGAGAGTTCCCAGCAACGGAAGCCAGAGCAACGCCGAGAGCCAGGGCATAATATTATTTCCCTCCCCCAATTCCAGTTCATATATTCCAGAATAACGCAAAGTACACGATACTGATGGTAGCCGCCGTTAAGATAATTACCGCATAAAACTGGAAATAGCCGGTCTGCAATCGTCTCAGACCCATGCCGATAACATCGACAAACCGCGCCACGCCATTTACCAAGCCGTCAATTACCGCTCGGTCGAACCAGGCCAGGAAGTAAGCCAGACCAACCGCTCCATATCGCACAATTACTCCATAATAAAAGTTTTCAATATACCATTTGTTGGAGAGAAACTTAAATAACCAGGGTAGCGAGCGAGCCATTGGCTCTTCGGTAACTCTGCGTCGTCCATAAATCAACCAGGCCAGGAAGATGGCGCTAATCGCAACCAGCGTAGAAACCACCATTAGTGTCAGAGCCAATGAGTTAACTCCTGCCTCATGGTGCTCTTCCGGACTGATAAAAGCGGCAAAATAGTTATGCCACGGAGTTCCCACCAAGCCTACAACTATCGCAAATACAGCCAAAATAAGCATGGGGATGGTCATGGTCGGAGGTGATTCGTGAATGTGGTGCTTCTTCATATGCTCCGGAACATCGCCCCGGAAGGCATGGAAGTAAACGCGGAAGATGTAAAAGGCCGTGAAAAATGCCGCCACCAACCCCAATATTCCCAAACCTACATAGCCGGAGTGGAAGGCCGAGTAAATTATCTCATCTTTACTCCAGAAACCGCTGAAAGGCGGGATTCCAGCCAAAGCCAGCGAACCGACCAAGAAGGCAAAGGAAGTGATTTTCATTTCCTTTCCCAGTCCGCCCATATCTTTCATATCCTGAGAATGGACGGCGTGGATCGCACTACCGATAGCCAGAAACAGCAAGGCTTTGAAAAAGGCATGGGTTGTAAGGTGGAACATACCCACGCTCGCCGCCCCAGTAACGCCTAGGGCCATCATCATATACCCCAACTGGCTAATGGTGGAATAACCGATAACCCGCTTGAAGTCGGTATAAACCAGAGCAATAGTAGCCGCAAAGAAAGCAGTGAAGCCTCCGACATAAGCTATAACCAATAGTGCTTGTGGTGACATGGCTACTATCGGCATCACCCGTGCTACCAGGTATACACCTGCTGCCACCATGGTAGCGGCGTGAATCAACGCACTCACCGGGGTCGGACCTTCCATAGCGTCGGGTAACCAGGTGTGGAGCGGAAATTGAGCGGATTTACCAACTGCTCCGGCGAAAATCAAAATACCTGCCGCCGTTAAAGCGGAAGAACTAATTTCCCCTGCCTCGGCAAACTCAAAAACCTCCTGAAAATTCAAGGTAGGGACTGCCGCTACCAGCACCAGTATCCCCAGCAAAAAGCCTACGTCCCCGATACGGGTGGTAATGAAGGCCCTCATTCCTGCTAAGGGCGGGGGAAGTGCGACGCCAGGTTGGTCGTACCAGAATCCGATTAAGAGATAAGAGCACAAGCCTACCAGTTCCCAGAAGATAAAAATTTGCAGAAAGTTATTGGCCGCAACCAAGCCCAACATGGAAAAAACAAATAGGGACAGGAAGGCGTAAAAACGGGAAAAACCCGGGTCTCCATGCATGTACCCGAAAGAATAGATAAATACCAACAGCGAGATCACGGAAACGACTACGAACATTACCGCGCTCATGGGGTCAAGCAGGACGCCCATCTCCAGCTTTAATTGGCCCAAGTCCGCCCATAGAAAACTCAGTTCAGTTTCTTTTCCGGCCCATACGGACCCAAAAACAGCCAGAGAAAGGATTAGAGAAATCGCCGTCCCGCAAACTCCTACCAATCCGCTGAGTACCGGCCTCTTATAGGTAAAGGCCACAATTACGATAAATGCCAATAACGGCATGGCCGGAATAAGCCAGGCATACTGCACCATACTTCACCACCTTCATCATCCCTTAAGATTGGAAAACTCATCGGTAGAGATAGTACCATGCTTTCTCTGCACGGCCAAAAATATCCCCAAGCCCAGGGCAGTCTCTGCTGCCGCCACCGTCAGCATAAAAATAACAAAAATATACCCTACCGCTAAGTCAGGTGCAAAATAACGGGAAAAAGCTACCAGAGTTATTCCTACGCCAGTGAACATCAATTCCAGGCACATAAAAACAAAGACTACATTGCGCCTGGTAAGTACACCAAAGGCCCCGATGCTGAAGACTATCGCCCCGATTACCAGATAATTAACCAGAGCCATGTTCCTTTTCCCCCCTCTCATGGCCCCGGCTTGTGTACATAACAGCACCTACCAGGGCTACCAACAACAACAACGACACCAGCTCGAAAGGCAACAAATACTGTCCCAACAACGTCTGTCCCAGGTCATTCAGCGACAGACTCCTGGAAACTTCTACCGCCTTGATCGTGTTGACCTCCCTAAACGCAAACAACATAACGAGCAGGAAGACAACCGTGATAATCAATCCTGCCCAATGGTTGGTCGTCTGCGGGACCTCCACCCCGGGCAATTGAGGCGTGAGCATGATCACAAAAGCAAAGAGAACCGATACTGCTCCGGCATAAACCATTACTTGTACCAAAGCAAGAAATTCGGCTTCAAGGAGAAAATATAGACCTGCAGCTCCCAGGAAAAAGAAAACCAAAAACATAATTGCCCGGGACAAATTTCTCATGGTAGCTACCATCAGGGCAGAAAGCACGGTTATCAACGACAGTACCACAAAGGATAGCTTAAAGAAAAAACCGTCCATGGCTCACCCTTCTTTCCTTATCTACAGCACCAAAACTAAACTGGTTATACCTAGATTAACTAACGCTAGGGGAAGTACAAACTTCCAATTAAATTGCAACAAATGATCCACTCTGATCCGCGGATAGGTCCAGCGGATCCACATGAAGATAAATATTACCGCGTAACATTTGATCAGGAACCAGATAATAGGAGGCAGTAACGGTCCCTGCCAGCCTCCCAGGAAGAGGGTAGTAATGATGGCCCCACTGGCTAAAAGGTGGGTATACTCTCCCAGGTAAAACATAGCGAAGGGCATACCGGAATATTCTGTTAAATATCCTCCCACCAGTTCCTGCTCCGCTTCTTCCAAATCAAAAGGTCCCCGGTTGGCCTCCGCCAAAGAAGCCATTAGGAAAAGGATAAAACCTAGTGGTTGCTTTACGATATTCCACATTCCTTTCTGCGAAGCAACAATATCCGTTAGGTTTAAGCTTCCGGCCAAGAGAGCTACTCCCAAAGCCGAAAGAATTAAAGGGACTTCATAGCCGATTACCTGCGCCACCGTCCTCATGGCCCCTAGCAGGGACCACTTGTTATTGCTGCACCATCCTCCCGCCAGGACAAAAAAGCTGCTCATCCCGCTGACGGCAAAGATAAACAGCAAACCGTAGTCAAGCGAAGCCACTACCCAGCCGGGACTGAAAGGTATTACGATAAATACCATCATGGCCATGGTAAACATAAACATAGGACTTAAAAAGTAGATGAACCGGTCAACTCCCGGCAGGGCTATAGGTTCCTTAAATAGGAGCTTCACTGCGTCAGCCACGGGCTGCATCAGCCCATGCCATCCAGTTCGCATGGGCCCATAGCGCACCTGGATGTGTCCCGCTACCTTTCTCTCCATCCAAGTTAAAAACATCACATTCAAGAAGATAAAAGCCAACAATATTACGGCCACCGGTATCAGCAACAAAAGCTGTATCAAGGATACCGGAATGCCAACACTCTGTCCCCAGGTTTCTACGGCCTTATAAATACCATACGCCCATTGATCTGGTGCGTAAAAAAATTCCCACATCTTCAGTCACTCCTTACCGATACCTGGTTATCGGCGGCTCACCGGCCATCTTTTCCTGTGCGTAGATAGTGTCCTCGAGGTCGTACACAGCAAGTTCGTAATAAGGCGAGTGGGAAAGAGCGTTGACCGGACAAATTTCTACGCAAAACCCGCACAGCATGCAGTGAGACGCATCTATCTGGTAGTGTAATACTACCTTTTCTCCCTGTTCCCCTTCCCCGGTTACTATATCAATGGCCTTCACCGGGCAGTAGTGCTCACAAAGCACGCATGCTGCGCATTTTTCCCTGTCCCAACGGACTAACCCGCGAAAACGCTCATGAGGTTCCCTTCGCTCAGTAGGGTACTGGAGGGTTACCGGCTTCTGAAACAGGTGCCGCAAAGTAACCCCCAATCCTCTTATAAGTTCTTTCGCTAAAACCACATCTCGTAACCGTAGTGCCATGGTACCTAACCCCTTTTAACGGTCAATTTCTCCCATTACCGGGTCAAAGCTGGCCAGGATTGATACAACATCCGCCAACAGTGTCCCCTTCATTACCTTGGGCAAAATTTGAGCACTCACAAAGGATGGCGCCCTGATCTTCAGGCGATATGGACGACCGGTTCCGTCGCTAACCAGGTAAAAGCCCAACTCTCCTTTAGGATTCTCCACCCCTACATAAATCTCTCTTTTCGGCGGTTGGAAGCCTTTTACCAGCAGCTCGAAATGGCGCACTACTGCCGGAAAATTAGTAGGGAACTGTGCTTTATCCGCTAAAGAAACACCCGGAATATCTACCATAATAGGACCTTCCGGCATTTGATCCAAGGCCTGTCTGATAATCCGACAACTCTGCCGCATTTCCTCCATGCGCACCCAGTACCGGTCGTACACATCTCCCCGGGAACCTGTAGGAATGTCAAATTCTACCCGATCGTAGATTTCGTAGGGATACGCCTTGCGGATGTCCCACTCTACTCCCGATGCCCGCAGGTTAGGGCCGCTAAGCCCGTAGGCAATAGCATCTTCTGCCGAAATTACACCTATATCCCGCGTCCGGGTCAGCCATATGGGGTTCTTATTTAATAACGCCTCATAATCATCCAAACGACTCGGAAAAACCTTCAGGAAATCCTCAATCTTCTGAATAATCTCCGGGGTTAGATCGTAAGGGGTTCCACCCACCCGGAAACAATTCAGGGTCATACGGGCGCCGCAATACATTTCAAAAATATCCAGGATCATTTCCCGTTCCCGGAAACTATAGAGCATTACCGTCCAGGCTCCCAGGTCCAAAGCCATAGTGCCTACCGCTACCAAGTGACTGGCTATCCGCTGCAGTTCAGAAATAATGACGCGAATATACTTCGCTCGCTCCGGCGCTTCCACGCCCATCAAAGTTTCGACCGCCAGGACATAACCCAGGTTATTGCATGCACCGGCTAAGTAGTCCAACCGGTCAGTCATAGGAATGAACTGGCTGTAAAGCATGCCCTCAGCCATCTTTTCCAGCCCACGGTGGAGTTGACCGATGACAGGCACGCATTTAACTACCCGCTCTCCCTCCAGAGTAAGTTCAAATTTCATTACCCCGTGAGTACTAGGATGTTGCGGCCCTAAATTCAAACAGATTTCCTCAGTATTGGTCGGTTTCGGAATACTTTCCATTGGTACCTTCTCCTCCATTTAGACAACTTTCTCCGGCCGCCGATCAACCGGATAGTCTTTGCGCAGCGGATGCCCTTCCCAGTCATCGGGAAGTAAAATGCGCCTTAAATCGGGATGACCGGTAAAGCGAATTCCAAACAAGTCATAAGTCTCCCGCTCATCCCAGTTGGCAGCCGGCCAGACCGAAGTAACAGAGGGAATTTCCGGTTCCTCTCTAGAAATCCTCACTTTCAGCATTAACTGGTGTCGCTCCTTAAGGGAACGAACGGCATATACCACTTCGAAATACTCGATCTTATCCACTGCTGTAACGTAGATCAAGAAATTAAATGCCAACCCAGGAGTATCCCTCAAAAAACGAGCTATCTCTACTAATTTCTCGCGGGAAACCTCCACAACTAGCTGGGGTTCCTCTTGAACAACAGCGACGTGGTCTCCAAACTCTTGCTTAAGCGCCTTGACTAATTCCGCGGGGCTCATTTTTTACCAACCCCCTTCGGGTGATCTTTTCCTGCATAATCTTGTCTTGTAATTTCATCAGCCCATAGAGCAAAGCTTCCGGACGGGGGGGACAGCCGGGAATATAAACATCTACCGGCGCAATTTCATCCATTCCCTGCACTACACTATAGGTGTTAAAAGGCCCGCCGCTGCAGGCACAGTTGCCCATGGCTATTACCCACTTCGGGGCAGGCATTTGTTCATAAAGAGTTCTGACCCGCGGCGCCATTTTATAAGTAATAGTACCGGCTACAATCATTACGTCCGCATGCCGGGCTGAAGGACGAAAAACACCGGCACCAAAACGATCGATATCAAAGTTGGAAGCTCCGGTACTCATCATCTCAATGGCACAGCAGGCCAGACCAAAAGTCATAGGCCATAACGAAGATTTCCTACCCCAGTTAACTAACGCTTCGGACCACCCAATCAGAATTTGCCCACCGGGTATTTTTTCTACATGGGCAAATAACTTTCCCAATGGTCCAGGCTCTGTCTGATGAAACCTTTCCCACCGGTCGTCTACACCCATTTTAAAACTCCTTTCCGCCAGGCATAAACTAACCCTGCCACCAGCATAAGAATGAAAATCATGACTTCAATTAAACCAAATAATCCTAATGGTTTAAAAGCAGCCACCCAAGCAAAAAGAAAGATGGCTTCCACATCAAAAACCACAAATAATAAAGCAAAAGGATAATAGCTCAGGTGATATCGGGCCCAGCCGCTACCTACCGGCGGGTCGCCGCATTCGTAGGCAGTATTTCTCAGCTGCGTAGGCACGGTTTTGGGGGATAAGAACCAGTTAAGAAAATAGATTAAGCCTACCAACAGGACGCCCACCAAGGTAAAAAAAGCAATCTTCCCAAACTCGAACAAAAAGTTCACCCCTTTCAGGCAGTCACCAAGGTCTACCGCCAGAAGCGTAGCCAGCATCGCACCGGCAGTAAACATGGCCGCATGGTTACCCAGTTATGTATCAACCCGATGGAATTAATCTCCAGCGTTCCTCATATCAGAACGCTTACCAGGGAACGGCCATGTACCGCCTGTAAAACTCGTTCTTAAACCGATAGAGGAGCAGACACTACCCACCAGTGTAACCATATTCGCCAGACATTGAGAAATTCCTCTTTTTAATTTCAGAAAAAACTTTTTAATCTGATAAATCAATCTTTCTTTGTGTATTTATATGCGGTATTAACCCGAATAAGTACGGTTATATATGCTTGCCTTTATTAGTTTGTATTGATATGATAGATATGATAGAACCGAGGTCTTCTGTACCTACCCACCAGATTGCTTGATCAGCGGTAGCCAGCGTGAAGGTAGTGATATCCTTTACTAAGCGGGGAGGGAAGAAGCTTGTTCAGTACGTGGAAGAGCGGCGGCGACGTTCTTAAGACCTCGCTCCCATCATTTGGGGGACAGCCGGTAAAAGCCTTTATCGGCTGGAGCGGTATTCTGATCGCCGATACTGAAGTTAACCTTTTAGAAGCGCTTATTGCTTACTATGAAGCTGTGCAGAGAGAATCTTGCGGGCGCTGCGTGCCCTGCCGGGTTGGTACCAGAATAATTTTAAGTTTACTGCAAAAACTTGCCCAGAAAGATGACCCCTCTCTCCGGCAACAGCTGATGAGCGTAGCCAACCTGGTCGTTAATGGTTCAAAATGCGAACTAGGCCAATCTGCCGGTAAGCCGGTTATAGATTTTCTGAATAATTATCAGGAATTATCAAAATATTGCGCCCCTTCAAACTCCGATCAAAAATATCATGCCTTGGTCACCGCTCCGTGTCTACACCGTTGTCCTGCCCATCTCGATATTCCATCATATATAGAACGTACAACCGAAAGATGTTTTGAGGAAGCGTTAGAAGTCATCAGAAGATCTACCGCCTTAGCGGGTGTACTGGGTAGAGTATGTGTCCACCCGTGTGAGGAACACTGCCGCCGAGGACTCCTCGACGAACCCATTGCCATCCGAGGTATAAAGAGATTTGTGGCCGACTATGAACTTAAGCGTGGCCGTAAACCGACCTTGAAAGGCGAAGGTAAAAACAGTAAGGCGCAGGTGGCTGTAGTAGGGGCCGGTCCCGCGGGGTTGAGCTGTGCGTACCAACTGGCCCGAAAAGGATACAAAGTGACTATTTTTGAGGCTTTACCGGTAGCCGGTGGAATGCTAGCGGTGGGTATTCCGCCTTATCGACTGCCTCGCGATATTTTGCAGGGCGAAATTGAGGCCATCAAAGCCCTCGGGGTGGAAATCAAGTACAATACCCGTGTGGGTCAGGATATAAGCTTACAGGACCTCATCCAGAATTATCAGGCTGTGTTTATTGCCGCCGGGTTACATGATAGCGCCAAGATGGGAATTGAAGGCGAAAATGCAGGTTATGAAGGCTTTATTCCTGGTGTAAAATACCTGAGAAATATGAATCTCGGCCTTCCCATACCTGCTGGTAAAAGGGTGGCCGTAATTGGCGGCGGTAATGTAGCCATGGATTGCGCCCGTTCTTCATTGCGTAAAGGATTTGAAGAAGTTTACTTGATTTACCGTCGTACACGAGCGGAGATGCCAGCTAACGAGTGTGAAGTAAGAGATGCTGAAGCCGAGGGAGTAAAGTTTTGCTTCCTAGCTAACCCTACTGAAATCGTGGCCGAGGACGGTAAAGTGAAGGGTCTTAACTGTATCCGGATGGAACTGGGAGAACCTGATGCCAGCGGCCGCAGACGTCCTGTTCCAATTCCGGGGTCGGAATTTTTCCTTCCGTGCGACGTGGTTATACCCGCCATCGGCCAGGTAGCTGATCTCTCTTTCTTGGACCATGAAGGGATCGAACTGACTAAGTGGAAAACAATTGCTGTCGATCCGGTAACTCTGGCTACTGGAGTTCCGGGAGTATTTGCCGGTGGCGATATAGTTCTCGGAGCCAGAACGGTTGTTGAAGCTGTGGCCCAGGGAAACAGAGCCGCCATTTCTATTGACCAGTACCTTACCTCCGGTAAAGTGGAACCAGTACGGGAAGATCTTGTGGACGCATGGTTGAAGGAGTTCGGCGTCTTTGATCCTAACGAGCGGGTAGGGATTCTGAACGGCCGGCCGCGTCAAGAAGAAGAAATGGCGCCCGTGGAGGAACGCCTTAAAGATTTCCGCGAAGTGGAGTTGGGCTTCAACTTGCATGACGGTATAACGGAGACTGGACGGTGTCTCAGGTGTTATCGCGTTGGGCTGATGGTTCTTGATTCGGCCTCCAATGCGTAGTCTTCCAGACTCCGTACTCAAGACCTCACCAAGGCTCATCCGGCTAAAAACGGTGAGGTCTTTTTCCTTTATAGCATTTTACATCCCAACTGAGCTACCCCCACTGCGTTGTCCCCGCTGTAACGGGGGTCGGCAAAGAAAAGCCGCGCTCCTACCGCCCGGTGTTCCAGGCGTTGGCGCAGTCTCTCCCTTATAAAGCGGTTGGCTGCCACACCCCCCACGATTAAAACGTCCGCCAGCTCAAACTCTTTCACCGCCGGGCGCAAAATTTTTTCCAGAGTGGTGGCTATACACCTTTCCACTGCCCGGGCTACCTCCGCCGGAGCTATTCCCTGGCGCAACAACTTCCGGGCCTGCGTTTCCGGCCCAGAAAAACTAAAGTTAAATCCCCGGACAGAGGAAGGAATGCTCACTACTCCGGTCCTGCTCTTCGAAGCCAGTTTCTCCAGATGCGGTCCGGCCGGAAAAGGAAGGCCCATTTCTACTCCTACCCTATCAATAAACTGACCCGCATGGAGATCGGTAGTTCCTCCCAACAACTTTATGGCAAAGGAAAATCCCCCTTTATTCTCCCGTTCCACTAACAAGAGTTCCGAAGTCCCCCCGGACAGATGGACCGCCAGGAATTTGTCTCGGGAAGGCATCCCGCTGGACCACAGGCCGGCCATGATATGGCCTTCCTGGTGGGTAGTAGCAAAAAAAGGAACTCCCAAAACCTCTGCCATTGTCCTACCGAAACTATGAGCCACCGTGAACACCGGCATGTAAGAACCCTCTACCGGCCGGGGCTTTACACTGGCAACCACTGCCCCAATATTTTTGCCTCTTACCGGCGCCAGAGTCTTTTTTATGACCTGGGGCAATTGCTGTACATGTTGAAACACCGCCATCGCTTGTTGCAGCCCCCTTTCTCCCTGGGGTACCGACAACAGTTGGCGGTGTTCGGCCTTCAAGTTCCCTTCCTCGTCTACCAGGGCTGCCGAAGTAGTATAGCAACTAGTGTCAATCCCTAAAACATATTTCATTATTCGTCACCTTCTAGCGGACGGTTCTCAGCAACCCGATGTTTAATAGCATCTAATATTCCATTGACAAATTTACTCGATTCCTCGGTACCGAAAATTTTAGCCAGTTCCACTGCTTCATTAATGGAAACACTAGGAGGAATATCATCCCGGTAAAGGAGCTCATATACTCCCAGACGTAAAATATTTCTGTCTACATTGGCCAGCCTCGCCAAATCCCAGTCCTGGGAGTGGCTTTCGATAAGCTCATCGATAGTGGAAATATTTTCTAAAGTACCCTTTACCACCTGCCGGGTAAAAGCAGCATCCTGTTCTTCCAGGGTGGATTCCTCGAGGATATATTCGGTAGCAAATTCTGGATTGGCTCTTCCCACATCTATTTGAAATAGAATTTGCAGTGCCTTCTCGCGGGCTACCCTTCTACTCACAGAAATCCTCCCTTTACCATATTATTGCTTTTCTTATTCAGGAAAAATCCTGTCCCAAAAATCTTTGAAATTACCCTTATGGTCAAACTTTTTCCCGATGTGGTATCCTGCCACTGCGCACAGAGCAATGAAAATAGCCTTCCAAAAATTAAAAACAGCCACCAGCAGGCCAAACATTAGTCCAATAATCGCTCCCAAAACCTTACCCCGGTGTTCTTCCAGGAGAAATAATACCATACGCCTCCAGTCCAATGATCTATCACCTCTTTTTTATTCCACCCGGGCTCTGATTTCTTCAGCCAGATTCTCCACCAGAACTCGGATTTCCACTACTCGTATACCGGCATATCTCTCCAAGTAATCCCTTACCTTTTCCTGAAGTTCAGCTGCGGTTTCTGGAATGTCTATCTCCGGGACAATCATAACCTGTAGAAAAACGGCCACTCCCTCGGGAGTGAATTTGAGACGCGGCTTGATTTCCTTAACGCCGTTCACCTTCCCTGCAGCCTTCTTGACCATACTTTGGAGAGCCAAGAGGGTAATACGCACCTCACCGAGCGCTGTACTCCTAGCTACTGCCTGTAGTACCGGGGGACGACGAAGGGTGACAAGTAAGAGCCACAAGCCAATCAAAAAAACCACCCCGGCGAAGGCCGCAACCAACCAGCGCAAACTAGTTTGGCCAAAAGCCATGTTGACGTAAAATAAAGGCTGCCTCCATCCGGCGACAATGGCTATAATTATAAGAGCAACGACCGTAAGAGTTAAGGAAAACAAAACGGCCAAAAATTTGTCCAGAATTTTCATGGGTGTCTCCTTTCAACTCCTATCTGACCCGGTGTTCCTCTTCCTTATTTTCCGCCGAGGGGAAAGCTATCCCCTGGACGTGCACGTTGACCTCCACCACTTTCAGACCAGTCATGTTTTCTATAGCCTTCTTTACACTCTCCTGGATTTTCAAAGCCACATCCGGTATGCGAACGCCAAACTTCATAATTACATAAAGGTCTACCGCCGCCTCTTTCTCTCCCACTTCTACTTTAACGCCTTTGGAGAGATTCTTGCGCCCCAGCATTTCCGCTATACCGCCGGCTATCCCTCCGCTCATCCCGGCAACTCCTTCCACTTCGGTGGCGGCCAAACCAGCTATAATGGCTACCACCTCATCAGCTATGCGTATGGTACCCAAATCGTTCTCCTTTTGGTGATTAACAGTAATCTCATTATTATCCACATCTAGCACCTCCTACAATTATCATGCTAATATATTATACCAAAAACTAGTAAACAAATACAAACTAAAGTCTCATGCTAACCAAACTAAAAAAGCTTGTCTACTGCACTTAGACAAGCTTAATGGAGGAGGGGAGTGGGAATCGAACCCGACCCCCAACCGCTCTCGCGGCCAGGCCAACGGGTTTGCAGCCCGTGGGGAGCACCAGCTCCATCCCCTCCGTTCTTGATGAACATCTCCTCCCAGCCTCATGATAAATAATATATGTCTTCAATAGTTAAAATCCTTTTATATCTAGCATAAAAATATTTTATATTTTAAACTCCTGATATAAAAAATTTAGAACTTCAAGGTTAATCATGGATAACACGCAGTTAGAGAGCTTTATTTAAAATTAGAGTGCGGTTTGTGCCGCACTCTACCCTTTGGGAATAATCACGATATCTTCCAATTTATGATCCGTATAACGGGAAACTAAATCGGCTATTTTAGCCGCATCCGTTTGGGTAAGATTTTTTTCGTGGACTATGACGGTCACGGAATCCGGTTCGATAAAAACCACCGCATCTTTATAGCCTTTAGCCACTATCAAATTTTCCAACTGCAGCTCCTGCTCCATCCGCTGGGTAATCTCCAGAATACGGTTCTGAGCTTCCTGGCGCGTCTCAGCAACGGAATTAGGATTATCTACCACCTCCCTAAGCAACTGAACCTGCTGGCTGCGGATCCGATCCCGCTCCAGTCGGTATTCCACAAAAAATTCATCTCCCGATCCGCTTTCCAATTCTTTAGCCGCAGGCACCGGGGTTAGCTTCTCTTGTAAATCTTCTTCTCCCAATTTTTGTTGTTCTCTTTCAGTCCCGCTATCCCGCAGGGCGGTCTCGGTTGTCTCTTCATACAGTTCCGGTCGCTTTTCTTGAAATAGCAGATTTTTCCCAAAAATAACCAGCAATAACAACAAAGCTGTTCCCAAACAAACGGCTGCAATCACCTTTTTCCGGGTGACAATTATGGCCACAGCCATCACCTACCTTTCTTTCGGGATAAAACACTTACCTGGTGGGGAGAAATATCTAGAATCGTCTGTACCGCTCGGCTCAGTTTTTCGCGGACGTACGGATTTTCAGCACCTTCGGCCACTATCAACACTCCTTGTACCTCCGGTTTTATCTCCTTAACCACTACCGGTTTTTCCCCACCCAGTTCTGCGGCCCGGGCCAGTACCAACTGCCCATCTTCATTGACCTCCGTCGTTACTCTGGTTCCTCCCGTCTGGTCTTCCTCCTGGACGGTACGTTTAATGGAGTTCTCATTGACGGCAAACTTATACTCAGGACCAGTTTTAAAGAGAATCGTCACTGAAACTTTCCCCACCCCCTCAATCTCCGACAATATTTGTTCCAAGCGTTCTTCGAGTCGCATTTCGGCTGCCGTCAAAAGATTTATACCGGGTTCCACCCAGGACTCTTTGGAGCTCTTTCCCCCTGCCGGTTCAGGCCTGGGTTCGGTTCCTGTCAGGTTACCGGCAGTTATCAGTACGAGCCCTACCAAAGCTAAAACTGCCAGAGCTCCAAAGGCAGGCAATTGGGCCTTTGGAAGATTTTTCACCTTTCCCACCTCCCGCCTTTCCGTTTAAGAAATCTTAATGGTTACTTTCACCTGTTCCGGTCGAAGACCATAAAAATTGGCAACTGTGCTGATAATTTCTGCCTCCAGTCGCTGGTGACTGGAAATCTCTTTTTCATCTCTTGTCTTCTTACCTATCTCTATCTTGACCGGAGGTATTTTTCGAACCATTCCGGATTCTTTTGACTCTTGGACTTCCCTTTCACCTCCCGCAGTCGGAGTTTCCACCGTCAGGTAGACCGCACGCAGGCTGCCAAAGGTGACCAAATCCCGGTTTTCCTCTACTTCCACGCGAGCTTCTACCTTTTCTACTCCGGGAATCAACTCTACCAGAGCCTGTATCTGTCTCTCCACCCGGCGACGGTATTCCTCTAATGCTTCCCGTGCATTAGTGGATTTTAATTCTTCGCTCTTGCGCAAAATGGTATCTAAAGCTTCATTACCCACAGAATATTGCCAGGCGCTTACTTCAAAGTTGAGCTGTTGTTTCTCCAGCAGCGTCACCACAGGATTCAAAACGGTAATCAGAACAAAAAGCCCCATCACCAGTTTAACGTAACGCCTCATGTCACTATTGGGCAAAAGCATTTCGGCAAAACCGGCCAGTAATACGATGACCGCCAGATTTCTTACCAGGTCCCGCAATATGTCCAAAGCAACCACCTACCTGAGCATTACCGTCACGTTTCCCATACCTACAATAATACTTATCGCCGTAAAAAACATGAGTCCTACCGCCGCTGTCGCAGCAAAAACGAAAATCAGGTTATTAGCCATAGCCTCCAGACTATTGGCTATTTGAGCATCCCCAAACGGCTGTACTAAAGCAGCAGCTACCCGGTAAATCATGACTAGAGCCAAAATTTTAAGCACGGGAAAAAGACTGAGAATCAAGACGGTCATAGCCCCTACAATACCGACTGCATTTTTCAAAAGCAAAGAAGTACCTGCCACAGCCTCTACAGCATCGGATAGCAATTTACCAATCACAGGTACAAAAGTACCGGTCATAAACTTGGCCGTGCGCAAAGTGACACTGTCTGCCACTGAACCGGCCACTCCCTGAACGGAGAGCAGACCAATAAAGAGGGTTAAGCAGAGCCCCAAAAGGCCTATGCAAATCTGTCTGAAGAGCAAAGCCAAGTTAGACACTTTAAAACGGGTAGAAATCTCACTGACCAAATTCAGTATGGCGGCAAAATAAATAAGCGGAAAAACAACCCCTTTGATGAGAGTACTCAAAATACCCATGGAAATTAGTATGAAGGGATGTAAAAGGGCAGCAGTGGTCATCCCCCCAATAGCCGCCAAAAGGGTTAACAAAACCGGTAACAAGGCATGTACGAAGGTTACCATCCGGTCGACGGCTTCTCGTCCGGTATCGATGGCCAGTTTGAACGAACTGAGGGCAATGGTTATTAAGACCAGATACGCTACCATGTAGGCTAATTGTCCTGTGGTTCCCTTCTCAAAGGAAACGAGCAAACTCTGCAAAACTGCGCAAAGTACCGCCAAAATAACCAGCTTACCCAGTAGAGACGATTGGGCCAAAAGCTCCCGGAAAAGAAACCGCATCAACCCTTTTAAAAAAGAATCTAAACCCAAATCCAGTTTTCCGTGTCGAAGGTCATCCAAGACCTTGGAAATGCTTATCTCGGGGAGATACTCCCCAACCTCTGCATCTATCTGCCGGATAAAAGTTTCTACCTCTTGCAGATCTAAGGTCTGAATCTGTTCTTTCAACAGTTGTTCCCCGTAAGCCGCCTGAGTGCTCTGCGCCCGGGCGGGCAGGGATAAGGTCAATAAAAAGGCCCAGAAGACCACCCAAAACAAGATGACTTTTTTCAAAATTCCCACCTCATGGGAGAAGTCTGATAATAGTTTCCAGAATAGCCGCAATAATGGGCACCGCCATAACCATCATAATAATCTTGGCTGCAAATTCCACCTTGCTGGCAATCGCTCCTTCTCCAGCATCCCGGCATACTTGGGCACCAAATTCAGCTATATAGGCAATCCCTACTATTTTGAGCAGGGTGGAGAGGTAAAACCGGTTCACATTGGCCCGGTTGGCCAATTCCTCCAGGATATTGAAGACGCTGGCGATCTTGCCCAGGACCAATATGAAAATAATAACCCCGGTTACAATACTGAGTAGCATGGCCAGTTCAGGTTTCTCCTGTTTCAATATGACGACAAATATCGTGGCCACCAGTCCCAAGCCGGCAATCTGCAAGATCTCCAAAGGTTACCCCCCTCAGTACAACTGAAAAACCGACCTTACCTGGTCGAAAAGATTGCCTAACATCTGAATAACCCACATCAACACGATAGCTACTCCCGCCAGAGTAGCCAGGTGGGCCTGTTCCTCTTTACCAGCTTGTTTTAACACAGTGTGTAGTACGGCAGTTAAGATGCCTACGCCGGCAATTTTAAAAATAAGGTCGACATCCATGGGAGAACCACCTTTCTTCTAATAGAAAATCAGGACTAAGACCAGCCCTACCACAAAACCTAGATTTCGCCACAACTTTTCCTGTCTCTGGCGTACGTTTTCCGCTTTTGCCTCTTGCTGTTTCAACTGTTCCCGGGCCAACGCCAGGTTTTTAACCTGCTCTTCGGTACTGGAATTCCCCAGGCCCTGCCCAAACCTTCGCAGAATCTCTTGATCTTCGGTAGTCAGGGCTGTGTACTCGGCAAAACTATCCAAAGCTTTTTCCCAGGCCTCCGCCGCCGTATATCCTTCGTTTCCTTTTAAGTGTTGGCTGGCACCACAAAAGAGCAATGATAAAGGTAGGCTGCTATGCCGTCCAATCCGCTCCAGAGCTTCCGGTAAAGGAGTAGCCGTAAACACCATCTCCGTCTCCAGCATCTGAAGAGCCGATTGAAGGGCTCTCAACTGCATTGGCCTGAGAGTGTAATTGCGAGAAACAGTAATCCCCATCAACCCGCATGCCACTACGGTCAATCCCGCACCGAGCAATTTAGTCATATTCTCCACCCCTCGGCCGGGCAAGAAAGGACTGGGAAATCAATGGTTTTCCGTTGTTACCATCGATAATAGCTTCTATCGTACCCACCCCCCGCGACCGGCTTAGAATAACGTACCGATCAAAAATCCCTCGCTCCATTAATTTTTTCAACTGCGGGCGATTGCTCAAACTCTTATGATCCCTTCCGTGTACGGTAGTAATTAAACTTATACCGGCATTCAACATTTCTTCTACTGCCTCCATTTCTCCAAGCCGTCCCAATTCATCGGTAGCCACTATCTGAGGCGACATGGAACGTACCAGCATTATCATACCTTCCGATTTGGGACAGGCATCTAACACATCTGTCCTCGGTCCTACATCTAATTGCGGAACGCCTCGAAAACAACCGGCTATCTCCGAACGCTCGTCTACCAAACCTACATTCACCCCGGCCAAAGAAAGGGAAGGCACCCCGGTGCTGAACTGCCGGATAATATCCCGGAGAAGAGTAGTTTTTCCGCAGCGGGGCGGGGAAATAATCAGGGTATGTAACGGGCGCTTTGACGACATATCTATCAGGTAACTCATCACCCGGTCGGCACATCCCCGTACTTGCCGGGCTACCCGTATATTGATACTGGAGATAAATTTGAGGCTATGGATCCTCCCGTCCCGTATCACCGCTCTGCCCACAAAGCCTATGCGGTGTCCCCCTTCAACAGTTATATAACCGTTTCGGAACTCTTCTTCTAAAGCATAGACAGAGCTCTGACTAATAACCTGGAGGGTCCGCTGCAGGTCGTCCGCCGTAGCCCGGTAAGCTTCCTCCATAGTACTTATCCCGCTCGGACCTACGGCTATTTCTCCTTCAAAGGTTTGGAGCAGCAGGGGTCTATCTTGGCGAAGTCTTATCTCTTCCACTTTAGACAAAACGACAGAAGGGAGCTTTTCTACCATTTGCCGGACACGAGGGGAAAGAACGGAGAAGGCTTCTTTCACCTGACTTGCTATTTTCCCGGCGGAGTCATTCTCCCCCACCAGCGGAACTATCCTCAAATTTGTCCCCTCCTTCTCTTTAATATAAATATTGTCCAATTACCAACTTTATGCAAAAAACTTGTGGTAGAAATTTTTCGTCCACCCTTCCCCTCCATGCTCTCTTCTCCACCTGGAGCTTTGCCGCCAGGGGGCAAATGCTAGATAGCCCTTTCCCCATGGAGAACTTCCCCGAATGCCAAAAAAAAACCGGCTCAAAGCCGGTTCTCTTGATGGCGCCAAATTAGTGCTTAAGCACAAGATCCTTGACCTATAACCATCTCATTTCTTGGTTACGGTTATCTCCCACCGTCCGGAACCTATTTTTTTAACCTGACAGGGGTATTGCATTTTCTGTGCCCAGTTAGGAATATTTTCCGTAGCGCTGATGCAATCGGTCTCTACCCGCAGTACATCGCCGGCACTTAATTCGGCCATCTTTTTTTGCACTTTGATCAAGGGAAAAGGACATGTAAGGCCCAAAGTATCCAAATCCACTACAGCCATCAGTCTCACTCCTCCATCAAATTTTATCCCACTTACTTACGGTTCCACATAAATACTTCCAGGATGGTCCGCCACTATCTCGCCGATCACCCCGGCTACAGTAATCCCGTACTCCTTGAGCAGAGCTACCAGCTTTGTCGCTATCTCCCCGGGAACAGCAATTAACAGACCACCTGATGTTTGCGGGTCGTAAAACACATCCCGCAAGGACTGGGGTACAGACCGGTCCCAGACAACCCGCTCTCCCAGGTAATTGCGGTTGGCAAAAGCCCCTCCCGGAATAATACCCTGCTCTGCCAATTCAAGAGCTTCCTGGTAAACTGGAACCTGACCGGCAAACAGTCGCATGCCCACCCCGCTGGCCGAAGCCATCTCTGCGGCATGACCTAGCAAGCCAAAGCCGGTGATATCGGTACAGGCATGAGTCTCCACTTCCTGCATGGCCATCGAGGCCTTATCATTCAACATTACCATCCAGCCTACCGCCCGGTCCAGTACCTCCGGAGCAAGAATGCCTCCCTTAAGGGCAGTGGTAATAATCCCTGTCCCCAGGGGCTTAGTTAAAATCAGTTTATCCCCGGGCTGCGCCCCTTTGTTGGTTATTACCCGCCGCGGGTCTACCACTCCAGTCACCGAAAGGCCGTATTTGGGTTCCTTATCCTCCACCGTATGCCCCCCTACCAGCACGGCACCAGCCTCCAACACCTTGTCCGCCCCTCCCCGCAAGATTTCTTCCAGCACCCCCAGGTCCAGCTTATTGGTGGGAAAACAGGTAACATTCATGGCCGTCAGGGGTCGTCCGCCCATGGCGTAAACGTCACTCAAGGAGTTGGCGGCGGCTATCTGGCCGAAAAGGTAGGGATCGTCTACAACGGGGGTAAAAAAATCCACCGTCTGAATAATGGCTATCTCATCATTGAGGCGGTAGACACCGGCATCGTCACTAGTGTCCGTACCCACCAACAGGTTTTCGTTACACATGGTGGGCAGCTTCTTTAAAACCTGGGCCAGGACCCCTGGCCCCACTTTACTGGCTCAGCCAGCACTGCAGGAAAGCTGGGTTAGTGACAGCCGCTCCTTAATTGTTTCCATCGAATCGAATCACCATCCTTTACCTGCTAAGACTTCTCAGCCGAAAAGAAATGGTAAAAGTCGATACCTATTCTGCCTTATCAAGCAGAGAATCCAAATCC
>NZ_BDGJ01000198.1:1651-41672 GCF_002207765.1 Calderihabitans maritimus | reverse complement strand
GACCCACCCGCCGCTGCTTCCGGGAACGAAGGTAGTAAAGATAAAGGCCCCTGTGAAAAGATAGATCACGCACTCGGGGACTGGAAAGAGTGCCCAAAAGCAAGTGTTTCCGGATGGCCCAGCGGGAGACAAAGGAAATTCCTAGGCCCGCCTCCACCGCATTGACCACTGCTTCGGTGGTTCCCAGTTCCAGGGCAATATCCAACCGGTCCAAGTCAACTCCCGCCGCCTGCAATCTCTCTTCGATGACCTTTCTCGTCCCCGACCCTCTATCCCGCCATACCAGTGGTTCCCCAAGCACCTCGGTCAGCGAAACCGCAGGACGTTCCGCCAGCGGATGTCCCGCCGGGACAATCAGCACCAGTTCATCCTTAGCAAATTCGAAACCGGCAATCTTGGGGTCATTCACCGGGGCTCCAACTAGGGCCACTTCTATCTCTCCTGCCGTCAGTTGTTGAAGCACATGCGAGGTATCGCCCACATGTAAACGCACCTTGACCTCGGGGTAAATTTCGCGAAAATATTTGATAATATAAGGCATCAGATACTGCCCGGGAACGGTGCTGGTTCCTACGGTCAGCCTTCCCTGCAAAGTCTCGGCCATCTCTGCCAGGTCTTGATGGGCCCGGTCCAAAATTTGTTGCACTTGACGGGCGTATCCGGCCAAAACTTCCCCCGCCGCGGTCAACTCCACGGTCCGCCCCAGGCGCTCGAACAACTGTACTTCAAAATGAGCCTCCAGGCTCCGTATATGCTTGCTTACCGCAGGCTGACTCAGGTGGAGTATCTCTGCCGCCCCGGAAATGCTACCAGTCTCAGCCACGGTGAGAAAAGTTTTCAGGTGGTTCAGGTTCAATATCAGCACCTCGTTAATAATTAAGTAAAGTATTTTATCAGCATCCAGCTACCTACACCGGCGCCCAGAAAAACAAAAGCCATAAAAAGCCAGCCGGAAAGACTCTGGGAGGGAATCAGCCCAAAGTAAACACCCACGTTGCAGGTGGTAGCCACCCGTCCTCCGTATCCCATCAGAAGCCCCCCCAAACTGGCAGCCAAAAGCTGCTTGCCGGAAGCTATCCTCCGCACCCGGAACTCAGAAGCCGTCAAGGCACCGAGCAGGGAGCCTACTATTATGCCCAAAACCAAGAGGCTACCGGCGTGGTGCCAGAACCCCCCCAGCAAAGCTTTGGCATGTTTTCCCTGGAAAAAGCTCCAGGAAGAGGCGTCAAACCCCAAGGTCTTGCCGAGCCAGACTCCCCAGTAAAGAACGGTAGTCTGGACCCCCACGGTCTTCCCAAAGATAAAGTACCAAAAGGCCAACACTCCCAGGATCATACCACCCAACTCGATAGGCCAGGGTTTTTCTAGCTTTTGGAACCATCTACTCCGAAATGTCTGCATGACCAGCATCTACCCCCCTTCCGCCGGAATGCCCTGCTCGCCAGACAGCAGCTCCGTAAATAGCCACCAACAACAAGAGCTGCAACAGCACCGCTTTTCCCCAGCCCAGGGCATCGGGAAAATATACCTTGCCTGCCCGGGAAACAAAGGTAGCCTGCCACCAATCAAAGGTCCGGGCGCCCCCCAGGGCACCAATAATAAAAAATACCACCACCACCAGATGGGCCACAGACCCTTCTCCCAGGCGGACCAGCATACCGGAAGCACAGCCACTGGCCAGCACCATACCAATGCCAAACAAAAAAGCCCCTACGGCCACGTGCACCCCGGCCGCCGAAACTTTTAAAGGTATTTCCTGACCCTGCAGCACGGCACTGGCTTGCAATGCCAAAAAGCCCATGGTAGCCGTAACTAACAAAGCCAACAGGCCACGAAACTGGGTGACATCACCCGTCAACCACAAGTCCCGCATGGCCGCGGTGAAACAAATCCGCGAGCGCTGCATCACAAAACCTACAGCTAGCCCCACCATCCAGCTAATCAGCAGGAGGGGCGCTTCAAGGCCCAGTTTCACTCCCAACCCGGTAGCAAAAATTATTACCAGAAAAGCCCAGATTAACTGATTATTCCGCATTGTCTCATCCCCCATAACGGAACTTATCGATCGGACCGGTCCTTCGAGAGAGTTTAATTCGGTTTGCTATTATCTTTCTCCTGCTCTGGTGTTATTCTAATTAGTTATCGCTTATGCTTACAACTATAACAAAACATATTGTATATTCATCACAACAGTTACATCTTACATCTTTGATTTCCTGGACGCCTCAAATCTGACTGCCGGTTGACGCCTTCACCCAAGCCGAGCACACCAAAAAATAAACAGGGTTGACACGCTCAACCCTGTCTCTTAAAGGCCACCCCCAGGCCTAAATGTCTTCGTTATCCTTCTCTGCCGTAAGGCTTATATCTTCTTGTTCTTCTTCCACCTCAAAAGCTTCGTCGTTGACAAATACTACTTCTTCACAATTGGGACAAATAACTTCTACCGGCTCGTCTTCATCCAAGATGTCTGCGTCGAAACAAACAATGTCGTGGCAGTTAGGGCACTCTACTTCTACATATTCCTCGTCCCGGTCGCCATCGTCGGGGGTTTCTTCCGCACCATCATCTTCATAATCATAAGCATAGATTTCGTTTTCCAGGTCATACAGATCCTCGTCAATGCTTTCTACGTAGCTTTCCAGTTCCGCCTGCTCCGCCTTGATTTTAACTAAAGCATCGGCCATTTCGTCCAGCAAATCTACTATGGCAGAGATGATACGCCCCTCTTTGCTCCCTTCATCTAATTCCAAACCGGCCATAAGACCCTGCACATAACCCACCTTTTTTCGCAGGTCTTTCATTCTTCATCCCCTCCTTCTACTGGTTGGGTATATTACCTTTTTAGTATATCCTGCCCCGTAGAAAACTAAACTAATTTAAACGCGTTCTATGTACTCTCCGGTACGGGTATCCACCTTGATTACATCACCTACATTTATAAAGAGGGGAACTTGAACTACAGCACCGGTCTCCAAGGTGGCCGGTTTGCTTCCGCCACTGGCAGTATCACCCCGGATACCCGGCTCGGTTTCCACTACCTTTAGCTCTACAGAATTAGGTAGTTCTATACCAATAGTTTTCCCCTGGTAGAGTAGCACGTTAATGACCATGTTATCTTTTAGGAACCTGATAGAATCCTCCAGCTGTTCCTTATGAAGTGAAATTTGTTCATAATTCTCCATGTCCATAAAAACATAATTTTCTCCATCATTGTACAGATATTGCATCTCCCGCCGGTCCACATGCGCCCGGGGGACTTTTTCTCCCGCCCGGAAAGTACGTTCCACAACGGCACCAGTCCTCAAATTCTTCAATTTTGAACGTACAAAGGCAGCGCCCTTTCCCGGCTTAACATGCAGGAACTCAATAACGGTATATACCTCTCCTTCCAACTCAATAGTAAGGCCTGTCCGAAAATCGTTAACTGAAATCATACCATCACCCTCCCATAAATTCTCATATAGTCAGTAATTTTTTGGTAGCTCCGGTTAACACTTCACATCCATTCTCCCTTACCACTACCATATCTTCTATGCGCACACCACCCCAATCCTTTACATAAATACCTGGTTCAACCGTCATTACCATTCCCGTCTCCAGTTGCGTAAAGTCGGTGGAAGCCAAACGGGGTCTTTCATGAACGGCCAGTCCAACCCCATGTCCCAACCCGTGGCCGAAGTGCTCACCATAGCCGTACCCAGCAATAATATTTCTCGCCACCAGATCAATTTCCGAGGTCACTTTTCCCGGCTTGATGGCTTTGATGGCCGCCACCTGGGCTTCAAGGACAATGTTATAAATTTCCTTCTGCCTTTCATCCGGTTCTCCTACGACCACGGTGCGGGTTATATCTGAATGATACCCCTGGTAAACGGCTCCAAAGTCCATTACTATCAAATCTCCCGGTTGGACTTGCCGGTCAGAAGCTACCCCGTGAGGAAGAGAGCCCCTCGGTCCGGATGCTACAATGATATCGAAAGCAGCTTTTTCCGCACCATTCCGGCGCATAAAAAACTCCAGTTCCAAGGCAATTTCTTTCTCCTTCACGCCTGGCCGGAGGTAGGAAAGAATATGTTCAAAAGCTTTGTCAGCAATGACTACCGCCCGGCGGATCAAGTCTATTTCCCCTTCATCTTTGAACTGCCGTAAACGCTCAATCAGGCCTTCTACCGGCTTTAGGGTTACAAAATCTAATTTATCACGGAGGTTCACAAATTGGGCGTAAGTCACATGCTCGGCTTCAAAGCCCACTTTGTTTACGTCAAGCTTTTTCAACACCTCGCTCAAAGTTTCATAGATACTGTTCCCATATTTGACTACTTTGAATTCGGACGCCTGTTTCTCGGCCTGTTCCACATAACGAAAGTCAGTAATTAAATAAGCCTCCTGAAACCCGATTACCAGCACCCCGAAGGTTCCTGTAAAACCACTCAAGTAACGCCGGTTTTCCGGCTGCATAACCAACATGGCTTCTATTTCCTGAGCCTCAAAATTTTCCCGGAGCCGCTCGAGACGATCTCTGGTCATATTCATTCCCTCCAAACCATTTCCCAGCCAATCAGTTTCGTATCCTATATCATTTTATTGCTCTCCGGAAAAGAGTTCTACCGCCGCCCTCAAGGCGAGGTAATAGCTATACGGTCCTAGCCCGCTTATCTGCCCAACACAAACCGGCGCGGTAACTGAACGTTGCCGGAACTTTTCCCGAGCGTGTATATTGCTCAGGTGAACTTCGATTACCGGGATATTTACAGCGGCAATAGCATCCCGCAGCGCCAGGCTGTAATGGGTTAAGGCTCCAGGATTTAAAATCACCGCCTCGAAATGTCCTCGAGCTTGGTGTAACTTGTCAATTAAATCTCCCTCGTGGTTGGACTGGAAAAAATCGATTTCCACCCCATACTGGCGGGCCAACAAAGTCAAGCGCTGATTTATCTCCTCCAGAGTGGTTTCCCCGTAAATATCCCTCTCCCGCTGTCCCAGAAGATTTAAATTGGGACCATGCATCACCAGTACCCGCATATCAGGCCCTCCCTGTCGCTCTTTCTCAAGTCCTTAGCTTCTAGCTGCCGCTAATGGTTATCCGAGCCACCCGCAGTGTTGGGGATCCTTTAGAGATAAAAAAGGTCAAGTCGTCAGCTACGCCATCGACCGAACGCAACAGCTCCAATATATTCCCGGCAATTACCACACCGCGAACCGGTCCTTTAAACTCTCCCTGCTCAATCCACAGCCCGGCGGCTCCTAAGGAAAAATCGCCGGAAATAGGATTGGCCGTATGCAACCCCATTACCTCGGTAACATAGAGCCCTTTATCTACTTCCTTAATTAACTGTTCCCGCGTAACAGTGCCCACCTGAATGTAAAAGTTGGTCGTCCCAACTTCAGGAGTACTCCTGAAAGATCGCCGGGTAGCGTTTCCTGTGGATTTTACCCCTTCTTTGGCGGCAGTATAAGTATTGTACAAAAACCCTTCCAGTCGACCGTCCCGGATCAAAACTGTTTTACCGGTCGGTACCCCTTCTCCGTCAAAAGGAGCGGAAACAATACCTCCCTCCCGCGTCCCATCATCTATTAAGGTAAGCGCCGGTGAAGCAACCTGTTCTCCCACTTTGCCGGCAAATAAGGATTTTCCTTTTTGTACTGCTTCCGCCGTAAGAGCCGGAGCCAGTATTCCCAAGAAGCCGGTAGCCACATAAGGATCCAGCACCAGTGCAGCTTTCTGAGTTTTAACCTCGCGGGCTCCCAGCATCCTGACTCCTTTCTCAGCCGCCTCTCTACCGACCTGAGCCGGGTCTAAGTCCTGAAAATGAAGGCTGTACTGCAGGCCGAAACCGGTCTGGCTGTCACCATCTTCTTCGGCTACGATGAAAGCTGAAGCCCCGCAGAAAGCGCCGCGGTAACAACTGCTCAGCCCCAGGGAATTAGCCAGACAAACTGTGTAAACAGAATCTTGATAGGCACAGCGCTCCGTTATCTTTACCCGGGGGTCGTACCGGCGTGCCTCCCGTTCTATTTCCATAGCTAAAGCTATTTTCTTCTCCACCGGTGTTTCCGGTATAGAAGGGTCAAACAGATCCAGGCGGGGATATTCCCTAACAGGACCGGGCAACTGGTTAAATTCATCAGGCTGGGCGCTGTCGGAATTCTCCAGGGCCCGTTGAACAACTTCCTCCAACGCGGCGGCTGACAAATCAGTGGTGTATGCAAAACCCATACGCCCTGCCCTTATAACCCGCAGCCCCAATCCGGTCTGTTCCGCCTTTTTTAAGGTCTCGATTTCTTGGCCGGATACTTCGATGGTCAGTTCAGCCTCCTGGCTGAGGAAAGCCTCTGATAGTTCCGCCCCGGCCTTTTGGGCCTTGCTCACTACTTGTTCCGCTATTTGCTGCAAACGATCGGGGATCATGGCTTTCGCCTCCTAGTCGTCAAGTATTCCGCCCACGATTAATTCCGGAATGCGAATGGTGGGCTGAGCATCGGAAACTGGAACACCCTGGCCGTCTTTCCCACAGGTACCGATGGCAAAGCCTAAATCCTTACCAACCATATCCACAATCTGCAAAACGCGAGGTCCGTTTCCGGTCAGGGTAGCGCCCCGCACCGGTACCGTTATCTCTCCCTCTTCGATCAGGTAACCTTCGGCTACGTCAAAGACAAAATCGCCATTCGTAGTATTTACCTGCCCCCCGCCCATTTTCTTAACTAACAATCCCTTCTTGGTCTCACGGATAATGTCCTCGGGATCCATTTTCCCCGGTGCAATGAAAGTGTTGGTCATACGCGGTATAGGCCGGTCTTGGTAAGACTCCCGGCGCCCGTTTCCCGTAGAATCCCGTTTTTCCTTACGGGCCGTCAGCTTGTCATACATATATTCCTTCAATATACCGTTCTCTATTAAAACCGTACGCTGGCCGGGAGTTCCTTCATCATCGTAACGCAGAGAACCATACTTGCCGGGTAAAGAAGCATCATCGACTACCGTTACCTGTTCGGAAGCCACCTTCTCTCCTTTTCGGTTGGCATAAACGGAAAGTTTTTTCTGCACCAAATCAGCCTCCAACCCGTGGCCGCAGGCTTCATGGATCATGGTGCCTCCCGCTTCCCCGGCCATGACCACCGGCATCTTTCCCGCCGGAGCCGGTTTGGCTTGCAGCATGAGAACTGCCCTCTTGGCCGCGGAAGACGCCAAATCCTCGGCGGAAATCTCCCGGAACAACTCAAATCCCCGGTAGCCTCCGGCAGCTTCATATCCCGTCTGGATAATATCTCCCTGAGCAGCCACCGCGTTTATAGCCAGCCGCGTGCGTACTCGCTCATCTTCCACGAAAACTCCTTCCGTGTTGGCTATGGTCACCCGCTGATACACGTCGCCATAGCCGACGGTTACTTGTTTCACCCGGGTATCTACTGCCCGAGCCGCCTCGTTGGCAGTCTTGACCAGTTCTACCTTGTCTTCAATATCCACCTTGTCGGGCATTTTCTCAATTTCTATATCCCAATTAGGCTTCGGTTGACGAAAATCAATAGTGAGGTCCCGCGCCTGACCCCGGGCAGCTTTGCTTACCACTTTCGCCAGCTGCTCCAGTCCTTCCCGGCTGAGGTCATTGGTATAGGCATAAGCGGTATGGTCCCCACTAATTACCCGCAGTCCGGCTCCTGCCTCCAACCCCGAATTCACCCGTTCAATCTTATCGGCTTCCAGTCCTATACTGGTAGTTTTTCGCCGTTCAATAAAAATGTCGGCAAAATCGCCGCCTTTCCTCATAGCAATTTTAAGCACTTCTTCCAAGTCTTTTCTATCCACCATTTTCCTCCACCTTCTTTCTTTTTCTAATCCACGGGTAGGGTATTAACTTGCTGTCTAGTATTATTCAAGAAGAGCTAAAATATTCCTGCCGCTCCGGGAGCCTAAAGCATGAAAAAACTCCGATTGAAACCGGAGTTTTACTTCCGATAAAACTTAACATTGGCCAACGCCGCAATCACTCGGCTGTAATCTCCAATCCCTCCCGGCTGCCATTCCACTCGTATGGTAAGGCGTTTTATATTTTCCAGATTGCCTAAACTAACGGGAAACGGGTAATCGGAAGGCTTTATCTGGTGACTCCGGTACAGTTCAACGTCGTTACCGTATACCGACAAGATAAAACTGCCGGAGCTGTTCCGGGTCTCATCCTCTACTCCAATATAACCGGCCATATATGAGTACTGTCCGTTCAAATCCAGAACTACTTCTGCCTTGTTCCTTTCCTTTTCGTCGATCTCTACCGCCACCCCGTGGGAAAAGAGCCGGCCTGCTATGGCAAAAGGTTTAGTTTTCTGTTGATAAAAGGGCCCTACATTACGAATAACCTTCATATCATCGATAAACCGGAAGCTATCGGAGGGTAGTTTCTCAACGGTTGTGCCAGCCGGCGGCTCCCCGATATATATGGCGGAGGCTTGACTGTCCCAGACAACTTGTTTGCCCAGGGCTTCGCTCACAAAGCGTATGGGTACCATGGTTCTCTTTTCATCTACCAGAATAAAGGGCTCAACCGGGCTGTCCACCGGCTGCCCGTTAACATAAATGGTTATGCCCCGGTAAGCCACCTTGACTTGGCGAATGACCGCCTTGGCCCCTCCGGCTACTGTAGCCATCAGGAGTATTAAAACTACAGACACTGCCAAAATCCGCCCGTACTTATACTTCATGCTCGTCTCCTTTCTACCTGACGGGAAAAGTATAGGGATCCCGGTCAATGCTTTCCGGTGGACGCTCTTTGAAATTTTCCGGCTCCCCGCCTCCAGGCTGGTACTTCTCGCCGGGCTCAGGTCTTCGGTTAGTATCTGCTTCCCTAATGGTAGAGGTGCTCTCCACCAGCTGCTGCAGGGCAGGACTGAATATATCAAACCGTCCCAACCGCCACTCCAGATCCAGTTCTGCCGGTTCCGCCTCGGGGAGACTGTAAAAGACTATATTTAATTCCGCTTCCAGCTGCGGCATCAACTCTTCTTCCAAGGCGGTAATTCTGATACTGTTAATCTCGGCCAAGGAGGGCAAGTTTTCAATACTGTAGATATAGTCCAGGAGCGAAGGGTAGTCCCCTTGAAGCCTTAGCTGCAAAGGCAGTACCAGGTAACTCCCCTTGCTCACCACCGGCTGCGGGTGAATTGCCGCCAACCGCACCCGATTCCGGGACTCCAGGCCCATTTCCACGTAAGGAACACCGCTCTCAATATCCCGGTCAAATTTTCGCTTTATCTCCCGGAGCCGGTTTTCCAGCCGGGCCCTCTGCCTCTCCAAGGAAGGCAGACGATCAACCTTCCTCAGGGCCACTTCTATCTCCTTTTTTCTCTGCATCAACTGCTGCTTGCCCTCCAGATAGCGGGCGTACTGTCCCTGCCAAACAAAACGGTAAAAAAGAAGGATGACCAGAACAGCGCCGCCCACCAGCAGGAGTTTTCGGTTCCGGGATGATAGATTATTCCACATCAGTTACTCCTTCTTTCAGCCAATCTAACGCTGATTTCATATTCCACAACCGCTTCCGCAGCCTTTTCTTCTCCCGATACCAGCCCGACGTAATTGAAGTAGGGGATCTGTTTGAGCTGGAAAATAAATACACCAACCGAAGTAAGGGAAGAAGCCTTCCCCTTGATGATGATTACTCCTTTTTCATCGGCTGTCATTTCCGTTATCCATAAATCCTCAGGCATTCGTTCATTAATTTCACTCAGCAGCCGGTTCCACTGGATGCGGTTCTTCAAAATCTCCTCCAGGGAAGCAACCTTTTCCTCTAAATCCTTGATTTCCTGCTGCATTTTTTGCACCTGGAGTACTTTGGGGCGCAGTCCGTCCAGTTCCAGTTCCAAACGCTTCAACTGTCTTTCATTGCTCCACCAAGTTAATAAAAAAACTAGATAAGCGGAAACCAATACGAACAGCAATACAGCTATACCGGCCAGCCACCCCACCCGTTTCCAATCTATCTCCTGACGGCGGCGGAGTTCCGCCGGTAATAGATTAATAGTATCCATCACCGTACCACCTCGCGGAGGGCCAGACCGGTAGCCACGGCAAAGCTAGGGTCTATTGCCGCCTGTAGTTCTGGTGAACTCGGTACCGCCAGCCGGGTCTCAACCTCCAATTCTTGGGTCAAAAACTCTACTAAGCCCGGCAACAAAGAAGTTCCCCCAGAAAGAAACAACACCTTTAAAGCCGCCTTGTCCTGCTGCCGATTATAATAATCCAGCGACCTCCTGATTTCGTAGAGCAGGTCATTCAGGCTGGTCCGGATAGCTATTTCCAGTTCTAATTTCTGCCTTTCCTCCGGCAAAGTAACCTCTTCTTCTCCTGAAACCATAATCCGCCCTTCCTCTTCTTTCAACTGCTGCGCGGCCGCCACCTCCAGCCCCAGAGTATGGGCTACCATTTGGGTGATCTCCCAGCCGCCAAAATGGATGGAGCGAATAAAGGTTACCAACCCTTGCTCAATCACTGCTAAAGTAGTAAGACTTGCACCGATATCAAGTAAAGCCACGGGATCGTTAAACATTTCCTCATTCTCCCTGACTAATGACAGCCAGCGGGCTAAAGCCATCGGGACTATATCGATGGCAATGACCTCCAGGCCCGCCCGTTCAAACAGCTCGTAATACCGGTAGGCTAACGATGACGGAACGGCGGCCAGCAGTACGGAAAGCTGTCGTCCATTTTCGTTTTCAAAAGATCCCAGCTTGGCATAATCAATAACCAGATCATCGCCGGAAAGAGGAAGATATTTATCCAAATCCCACTTGAGAGAAGATTTCAGTTCCTGGTCAGACATATAGGGGACACTAATATGCCTGATAACTACTTTCTCCCCCGAAATAGCAGATACCACCCGGCGCCCTTGCAGTCCGTTTTCCACAGTCAGGGAGCGCAGGACCTCTACCAGAACTTCGAGATCCTGAATATTCCCGCCTTCTAAAGCCCCGACGGGAACATCCTTTTTGACCGCCAGTGAAATATCGTAACCGGTTCCGGTCCGTTGTACCTCTACAACTTTGATGCTGTCGGTTCCCACGTCGATACCCAAGGCCGGTTTTCTTCTTTTCCATAACCGGCTCAACAGTCTCATGAATACCCTCCTTGCATAGCCTTCTATTTTTCTACAAAATACTGCTAAATTCCTGCCAGGAAACTAACCGGAACCTGTTGCCCGGCAGAAAAGACTGTAACTGAATTACCAGATTCTCATCATAGATAAGGTTGAGATGGCCGTCCACTATGAAATCATCAGTTACGATAGTGCCTGTAATTTCGGCATTTCCACTCGTTCGAAAAGTGCGCCCGGCATGGAAAACCCCGGTAATTTTTGTGTTGCCTCCTACTTCAATGTCCTGGAAGGCAACCAGACCCAGGGCACTGGTTTCCGTAGAATCCGGAAGCAGATCTCCATCTATCTCAATACTGCGAGATGTCACTAGCATCACCCTGCCGCGGTAAACGTTTGTTCTACTTTCATTCTTATCTCCCTCTTCTCCTTCATCTTTGCCGCCTTTATCTGATCCTTTTTCCTTTTCTTCTTCCTCTTTCCCTTCTTGACCCTCCCCCTTATTCTTGATGGTAACATCGCCGTCTACGTAGATTATCCCCTGCCGGTTGTTCAACTCGTTATCAATTATCTCCTGCAATTCCGCTATATCCCAGGTCTGGTCTCCGGAGAACAAAACATCGGCTCTTGACTCGTACCAGTCAAGGTCTACTTCAGGGATCTCCGGCAGGTAGACGTCGGCATCAGGAAGCTGGTCACCGTCAATAGTTCCGGAATTGATAATAGCGCCGCCGGCCAGAGCATCTCCCGTAATATGTCCTTTATTTACAATATTGCCCCCGGCCACCACATCCCCGTGAATTTCGGCCTGGGGAGTATTTATATTTATGTTATGCCGGAAAACCAGGGTTCCTTCAATATAAGAATTGGCCCGAATAGTCAGCTCGTTTCCGCCCCCGCCGCTGGAACCGGCAGTAGCCCCTGCAAAACCGTGCTCAAAAACGGGCTTAAGAATTTGAGCCTTGACCGAACGGGTTATGCCGTTGACCTCAGCTTCAGAAAGCACCTCTACCGTCGTTACCCGGTCGGTCAGGGTAACTTCCTTTAAGGTTCCCCGGCCTATAGGAACCTCAGCAAAGGCTACGACCGTTTCCCCTTCCTCCAGCCCGGGAAAAAGGCTCAGCCAGTCTTCATCATACTGCAACTCGGCCAGTACCATCTCTATGCCGCTGTCCGCCACATAAAGGGCCTGGGTGCTTAACAACTGGTTCCGGGCTATATTCCTCTCCAAAAGAGCGGCAGAAAGGAGGCTGCTTCCCAGAACCAGCAAGAGAACCGCCACCAGCAGCGTTAACGGAAGAGCGCTTCCTTCTTCCCCCCTTAATTTTCGGCCCCAGCTCAATGGCTTCACCTTCCTTTAATCGCTTACCCGTAGCCGGGCCTGGGTATAAAGAGTAAATTCTTTTCCCCGGGAATCGACGCCGGTTACTCTAACGGTCACCAGAGTGCTTTCTTCTATCGGAGTGCGGTTATAAGAAAAGCTAACTTCCTTCAGGTTCGAGGCTACCGGATTATGCCCCCCGAAATTTAAACCGCCGTATTCTTTCACTGCCCTCCGCAGGTCGCCGCTGGAATGGAGATAATACCAGATGATCCTGCCTTCCCGGTCGACCAAAAAAAGATTGGCGGCGTCGCTGTCTTCATGGACCTGCCGTGCCTCCCTTATTTCCCGCACTATGCGGCTCACCGCGATGCGGACGTTCTGCTGCACGTCTATTCGACCTTCGGAAACTTGCCAGGAGCGCATGCCCCCGGAAAGAAGGGTATAGACTCCCCCCAGGAGCAACCCTATAATAACTGACGTCAGTATTACTTCTACCAGAGTGAAACCTCGCGTGTCTCTCCAGTCCATGGCGCCTACCTCTCCGTCACCCAGGTAACCAACCGTACCCGTCTGTTGGGCTCTTCTAACGAATATGCCGAAACTGTAATCTGCTTGATTTTCTTTTCCGGGTCAATTTCCAAAACTTCTACTTCATACATATATTCGGCAAATTCGGGGAAAACTGTAGGCCCCTGGTCGGTCAAAGTGTCGTAATCCTCTGCTTTCAATTCCTCTATTTTGCCCTGGGCTAAATTCACAAGTATCGTTTCCTCGGCAGCAGCAGTATAGCCCCGAATCCCCGTATAGAACATATTAAACAAAGGAATAAGAACCGCAGCCAGCAGAGCCACCGCCACCACCGTCTCCACCAGGGTCAGCCCTTTATCATCCCGCCACACCGCTTATCCCCCGCCTTCAGTTTGCGGTTTTATCTGTACCCTTCCAGTAGCCCCGGCTACCACCACCTGGTACCTGTCTCCACGGGGACTCACAATCTCGGCATAGCCCCCTCCTCCCGACGGTGCCCCGTCTATGGTAAACCGCAAGGTATTATCGCTAAAGGTTACGCTGCCGAAAGTGAACCCGGGAGGTAAAAAGATTTTCTTTTTCTCTGCCGCGTTCTCAACTATAACGTAATAGTGGTTGACGGTGTCAAAAGTCATATGGATGGTGGTACTCTTGCCGTTGACCGCCTCTTGCTGCAGGTAGCGAATATTACCGGCCAGTTCTCGGGCCGCCGTCCACAGCCGGAACCGGTCTACCGACCGCTGCAGGGATGGGAACGCCAGAGCGGTTAAAGTCCCGATTAGCACCAGGGCAATGGCCATTTCTACTAGGGTAAATCCCCGCTGCTTAGCAAAAATCTTCTGTCCCTTCAAGGATTTCACCCCTTAAATCTTCCCCGTCTTCCGGTATTCTTCCAAGACTTTCAAGGCCACCGGTTGCCCGGGAAAGACCTGCAGCACCTCTTTCAGTTCCCGTGCCGCCCGGGCATAGTCCCGCCGCAGGTCGTACACCCGCGCCAGGCCTAAATGCAGATCGGCCACCGCTTTTTGAAGTTCGATGCGCTTTAACTCATCGGGAGCATTGACCAGAGCAAAATCGGCCAGTTGCAACCCGCGGCGGAAAACCTCCTCCGCCGCCGGCAGGTTCCCCCGGCTCAGGTAAAAGTTGCCCAGGGCAACATAAGGTTCCGGCTTGAAGCCGCCCAGAAAGGTGGCCCGAGAAAGATACCGCCGCGCTTCCTCCAATTCTCCTTGCTGCCAAAGGAGCTGGCCGAGCCGAAGGTGGTAGTAGTCGTTGTAAGGGCTGAGGCTTACCGCCCGCCGTAACCACGCTACAGCCTGCGCCCGCTCAGCAGGTTTTCCTTCTTCCCCGGAAACAAGAGTCAGGGCCCGATAGGAGTGGTACCGGGCGTTCCAGGGGTTGATCGCAGCTGCCACGGAATACCACCGGAGCGCCTCTTTTTTTTCTCCCTCCCGCAGCGCCCTGTGCCCCCGGCTTACAGCCCATTCTCCCGCCGCCTGCTGGACCGTTCCGGCCAGAAAAAACAGCAGAACGGCCAGGGCTATCCACCGTCCCGACCGGGTCGACCGATACGTAGAAAAGATGGCTCCCGCTTCCCGCAGTTGGGCTACCAGCAGGCCCAGCAAGGCCCAGAAAAGCATGGTCACTGCTGGCATATCCCAGCTGAAGTCAATCCCGATATGCAGCAGAAAAGCGGTAGCCGCCGCCGTCATGCCGTAAAAATAGCGGGGCTCTCGAACATAGGTGCGCTTTTGGTAAATTAAGCGGTAAAAAAGTAATAGAAATAAAAGGAATAAAAGCAGGCTGGGGATCCCCGTCTCCGCCGCCGTCTGCAGGTAATGGTTGTGGGCATAACGAGAATAAAAACGGTCATAGTTATAATAGTTGAAGTAAACCCGGTGGTAGTTCCCCAGACCGAACCCGCCCCACGGCCGGTCGGCAATCATCTTGGCGGCTACCACCCAGAAAGACCAGCGCCCGGCCACGGAAGAAGGGAGAAAACTCCGGCTGCGGACCAGGGAAGCCAGCAAATCCGGCGCCCATTGCGTCTGCTGCAGGTAAGGCGCCGTTTCCATAACCAGCTTGGTACCGGCAATTACGGTCAGCCCAACTAAAACCAGTCGGGCCAAAGCCTCTCGGCGCGACCGGCCAGCGGGAATACCGGCCAACACCAGGGGTAGGGAGAAAACCAAGGCCAGCAGGCTTCCCCGGGAAAAAGTAAGCATCAGGCATATCCCCAGCAGTACAATCCCCCCGCAAAGAAGACGGGATTTTCTCGGCCGGTGCAGGTAAAGGCTCAGGGCCAGAAGCACAACCATGGCCAGGTAAATCCCCAGGGCGTTGGGGTTAATAAAGGTGGAATGCACCCGTTGATTTTTCAACAAAAGATAGCTTAGGATGCCCAAAGCGGCCACCGAAATGCCGCTGAATAACACGATACCAACCAGCTTCTCCATTTGCTCCCGCTGAAAGGTAGCCGACACCAGGTAAAAAAGGAAAAGATAAAAGTACAACTGGAGAAGCCCCATTAAAGTGTTGTTTATATCCACCGTCCAGAAGAGAGTTAGGGTGGCGGTTAAAATATAAAGAAGAAGAACGGCAAACAACCTTCTGCCGGGCACCAAAAACTGCCCCTCCCTGCCCGCCTTCCGCCAGTAGTAAAGCAGGGTAACAGCCATCAGAATAAAGTATACGAGCTGAACCGGCCAGGCATAGGCATTGCCGAGGAGGGGCGCTGTACCTAAAACCAGCATGGCCGCCAGCAGGCCGGGATGTTCCCGCCGCAGCAGTCCCTTCTCCATTTATTACCACCGCCCTAATCCCAGAGGAAATACCGGTACCACTGGACAATGTCTGTTCCCCAAAAGAGAACGATCACCACTCCCACGGCCAAAAAGGGACCGAAAGGAAGGGGATCTTTGCGGCCCTTTTTTCCCGAAGCTATGGCCAGCAACCCCACCGCCGCCGCCAGGCAGGAAGCCAGAAATAAAACCAACAAAATCTTCTTCCAGCCCAGAAAGATTCCCAGCACTCCCGCCAGCTTGACATCGCCGCCACCCATTCCGCCGCGGCTTACTACCGCCAGGAAAAAAAGAGGCAAGAACCCGGCGGCCGCTCCCAGCAGCGCTTCCGGGACCAGTTCTCTTGTTAAGGCCGCCATAAACGTTCCTAAGAGCAGTGCCGCGACCACCACGCGGTCGGGAATGCGCAGGTGCTCCAGGTCGATAAAGAAGACTACCAGAAGCACGGATACCAGAACCAGGTACTTGAAGGTGTTCACGCTTATTCCGTAATAAAGATAAAGGCTGCTGAAAATAAAACCGGCCGCCAGCTCTACCAAAGGCTGGCGCGGGGATATTTTCTTCCGACAGTAGCGGCAACGCCCTCCCAGCAGGAGGTAGCTAACCACCGGTACCAGGTCGTAAAATTTCAGCTGCCTGCCGCAACTGTCACAGCGGGAGGGGGGCAGGACTACCGATTCTCCCCGGGGTATGCGGTCGATACACAGGTTGAGAAAACTGCCAACTACCGTTCCCAATAAAAAAAAGAAGAGCCATAGCATATCCGCACCTCAAGGCTAACCGTCGTAGTTCACTTGCAAAGGTTCTTTCCCACTGCCTTCGGCTTCTATCTTGTAACCGGGGGTTTTACCGTCTTTTCCGCGGGAATCATAATAGTAGGAGTACTCCCCTCCCCAGGGATAGGAGGGAACCTTTTTCAGATAATCCGGTACCAGCTCTTCCAGCCCGTTACTGTCATGGGGGTAGTCCCCGTAGTCCTGGTAGTAGAGGCTCAACGCCTCCTGGAAGGTACGGTAGTCCACCAGGAGCGCCTTCTCCCGGGCCCGCTCGGGAGCATCCAGATAGCGGGGAACGACCATGGCGGCCAGAATGCCAAGCACTACCGCCACTACCGTAACTTCCAGCAGGGTAAAGCCCCGGTCATTTCGATTTAAGGCTAAAGTTATCCGCCACCAAGGCATTACCCCACCCCCAAGGGTTAAAAAAGATAAGGAAGAGTGACAGGGCAAGCCCTGTCACAACCTATATGTCATCAGGGTAATAAAGCTTGCTATCATTGTTTTTATCTTCACTACCTAATTTAAGACCGTTGGGTAGTTCGACCCATACTTTTACCCCGTTGGAAGTGTCAAAATGATAGTCTGTATTCCAAGGACTATAGGGCGTCTTCGTGAGATAACCTCCTTCAGTTAAGGCATTCCAATCATTAGGATAATCATCATTTTCAACATAATACAATTCAATAGCCGTGCCGATAGTTTTCAGGTCGGCTTTAGCGGCTTTTATCTTGGCTGTATCCGCCTTCCCGGTAAAGCTGGGAATGGCCACCGCCGCCAGAATTCCCAGGATTACCACCACCACCATCAGCTCAATCAAAGTAAAACCACGGTCTTCTCTTAACTTTTTGGCTATATGTCTGATCATCGTTTTTCACCCCCTTTCCCTGGCCTTTCCTAATGTCTATTACATTGCTCCCATAATATTAAATATGGGTAGCAAAACGGAGACGATGATAAAAGCCACAAACCCTCCCAGCACTGCTATCAGGATGGGCTCAATCATAGAAGACAGGCGGGAAACCACCGACTCTACTTCCCGGTCGTAAAAGAGGCTAATTTTCTCTAAAAGAGCATCCAGGTTACCTGTCTCTTCCCCGATGGCCACCATCTCGATAACCATCGGCGGAAAAACACCGGTCTCCGCCAGACGTTCGGCAATACTCTGCCCTTCCCGGATGCTCTCCACTGCTTTTTGCACCCCTTCGGCAACCACCCGGTTACCGGTGGTCCGCCTTACCACCTCCAGGGCTTCGACCACCGGCACTCCGCTACGCAGTAGAGTGCCTAGCGTCCGGCTGAAGCGGGAAAGAATGGATTTATGTATCAACTGGCCGAATACAGGAACTCTTAGCAGGTACCTGTCGACCTCTCGAGCTACCGTTTCCTCCTGCAACATGCGCCGAATTCCCAAGACTGTAAGAACCAGGCCACCTAATATATAGTACCAGTAGCCCCGTAAAAAACGGCTCGCATTGATAATGATACGAGTAGGCAGCGGTAGCGGAGCGTTAAGGCTTTCCAGCATGGCAGTAAAGGTGGGCAACACAAAGGTGAGCAGAAATACCACCGCCAGCACGGCTACCACCAATATGACCGTAGGATAGGTCAAAGCCGTCCTTACTTTTTCATTCATCTGGTGTTCTCTCTCTAGGTGATCCGCCAGCCGCTCTAAAACTTCATCCAGGGCTCCACTTATTTCACCGGCTTCAATCATGTTTACAAAAATAGGGGGGAACACCTGGGGAAACTGCTGCACGCTCTCATGCAGGGATTGGCCTTTTTCCAGCTCTTCAATTAACCCCTTAAGGGTGTCTCGAAGAACCCGGTTATCGATCTGCTGGCTCAGTGTCTTCAAGCTGAGCATAATGGGCAGCCCGGCATTGATCATAGTGGAAAACTGCCGGCAAAAAACCGCTAGGTCCCGTAGTTTAACTCTACGCCGTCTTAACGAGGGCAGTTTAAACTCCCATTCCAGAGCCGTCAGCCGGCGGATATCAATAATGTAATAATTCTGGCTCCGCAGGTATTTAATTACTCTGGCTTCTCCGTCAGCTTCCATAGTGCCCTTCAACAGCCGTCCGGAGGCGTCCCGAACCCTATAAGCATATTGAGGCATCTTACCCACCACCGGGAGAGGCTGAAATCTTAACCATGATGTTATTTTTCTTCAAAATAATACTTTTTCCTGCTTTTTTCTCCTTTTAGAACTCCCGGTAAGCCGGTTTTATATCTCTATCGGACAATCTTGCCATCATATCTTCCGCCGTAATAAGCCCCTGCTGGTAAAGCTTTTTAAGAGCGCTGTCCATGGATTGCATGCCGTACTTCCCGCCGGTCTGTATAGCCGAAAGAATCTGGTGGGTTTTCCCCTCCCGGATCAAGTTACGCACCGCCGGAGTAGCCACCAGCACCTCCACTGCAACCACCCGACCCAAACCGTCCGCCCGCGGCACCAGCTGCTGAGCCACCACCCCCTGCAACGTTTCGGCCAGCTGGATCCTTACCTGCTGCTGCTGGTGAGGGGGGAACACGTCTATAATCCGGTCAATAGTCTGGGGAGCGCTGCTGGTATGCAGGGTGGCCAGGACCAGGTGACCGGTTTCCGCCGCCGTAATCGCCGTGGCAATGGTCTCCAGATCCCGCATTTCGCCCACCAGCAACACGTCGGGGTCCTGCCGCAGAGCAGCCCGCAGAGCATCGGCAAAGGACCGGGTATCGGAACCGATTTCCCGCTGGTTGATTATACTTTTCTGGTGCTGGTGCATGTACTCGATGGGATCTTCGAGAGTGATAATATGGCACCGGCGCTCCCGGTTGATCAAGTCAATCATGGCCGCCAGGGTAGTGGACTTACCGCTGCCAGTCGGACCGGTCACCAGCACCAGACCTTTAGACTTGCGGGCTAATTCTTTTAAGACCGGAGGCAACCCCAATTCATCCAGGCTTTTAATCTGGTTATTAATAATACGAATGGCCAGCCCCACACTTCCCCGCTGCCGGTATACATTAACCCGGAAACGACCTACCCCGCGCAGGGAATAGGCCAGGTCCAACTCCCCTTTCTCCATGAATTCCTGGTGCTGCTTTTCCGAAAGAATTTCCCGCGCCATCTTTAGAGTATCTTCGTACTGGAGGGGGTCAAAACTTTGCTGTGGTATCAGGTCGCCGTTACAGCGGAATACCGGAGGCAAACCCACTGTCAGGTGTATATCCGAAGCCTTTTGATCTACCGCCATTCTTAAAATCTCATCAATCTTCACTGAGTTCCCCCCTTCCTAACCTTCGTCGGCAAAAGCTACCCGGATGACTTCATCAATGGTAGTAATCCCTTGCCGGACTTTTTCTAAACCGTCCTCCCGCAGGGTAAGCATCCCTTCTTTTACCGCTACCTTCCTGATAGCCGAGGCCGCTACTCTTTTACCCGCCAGACTGCGAATAGTTTCCGAAACTGCCAACACCTCATGAATAGCCACCCTCCCCCGGTACCCGGTATAGTCACACGAACGACAACCTCTACCCCGATAAAGGGTTACCGGCTCGTCCGAAGAAATGCCCATGAAAAACCTTTCTTGGGCGTCAGGGGGCAACTGGTAAGGCTCCCGACACCTGGAACAAATGGTTCGCACCAACCTCTGGGCCACCACGCCGATTAAAGAAGAACTCACCAAAAAAGGCTCCACCCCCATATCAATGAGACGGGTAACGGCACCGGCAGCATCGTTGGTATGCAGGGTACTCAACACCAGGTGCCCCGTAGTGGCCGCCCTCACCGCTATCTCCGCCGTTTCCCGGTCCCGGATTTCTCCTACCATGATAATATCCGGGTCCTGGCGCAAGATGGCCCTCAGTCCGTTGGCAAAAGTAAGACCTGCCTTGGGATTAACGCTAATTTGGTTTATCCCTTCCAAGATGTACTCCACTGGGTCCTCTATGGTGATGATATTCCTCTCGGAGGAGTGAAGCTCATTCAAGGTGGCATAAAGGGTTGTGGTCTTTCCACTACCGGTGGGACCGGTAATGAGCAGCATCCCGTAGGGCCGGCGGATAATTTTTTCAAACCGCTCCCGAATCTGAGGCAAAAATCCGAGTTGGTTTAAATTTAGAAGCATGGTAGACCGGTCCAGAATCCGAATAACAATCTTTTCTCCAAAAACGGTAGGTATAGTGGACACCCGTAGGTCTATAGGACGATCATCTACGCGAATCTGTATCCGGCCGTCCTGCGGGATTCTTTTTTCGGCAATGTCCATGTCGGCCATAATTTTTATTCGTGAGGCCACCGCCGCATGGGACTGGCGGGGAAGATTCATAGCATCCCGCAGCATACCATCTATGCGGAAGCGCACTCTCACCTTATGCTGGTGAGGTTCGATATGTATGTCGCTAACTCTTCCCCGGACAGCCTGCTGGATGATGGAATTGACAACGCGTACCACTGGAGCATCATCAACAGCCCCTTCCGCCTCTTCCTCATTATAGTCTTCTCTAACTCGCGCGGGAGCAAATTCTTCTTTTTGGTTATGATAGGTGTCTTCCAAGCCCGGCTGGAAAAATTGGTCCAGAACCTCATCAATTTCCTTTTCGGTTGCTATCACCGGTATAACCTGACAGCCCGTCACTAACTGTACATCATCGATGGCCACAACATTAAGTGGGTCTACCATGGCCAGAGTAAGGCGGTTGCCCTCTTTGCGCAAAGGAACTACCTTATGCCGCCGGGCTAGAGCTTCCGGTATCAAATGAACTGTTTGGGAATCCAGGCTGTAGTCACTGAGAACTACCTTGGGAATGCCCAGCTGAAACTCAAGTACCTCTAAAATATCCTTTTCTGAAATATAATTTAGCCGGGTCAGGACCTTGCCCAGCCTCTCCTTAGTTTCTTTCTGTATTTTCAGGGCTTCTTCCAGTTGCTCCTGGGTAATCATACCCATTTCCACCAGAAGATCCCCCAGCTTTTTCCTCGGCCTGGCCAAAAGCTTTCACCTCGTTCCGGCTACAAAAAGTCTGCTCTCTCTACCCGATTCTATCTCTTTTGTCATAATCCTGCCAAAAAAGTAACATTCTCAGATAGTACTCATATCAAAAAATCACCGCCAAAGAGCGGTGATCTCCTTCGCCGTAAATCCGCGATGTAGTTCTACCCGTCCGATGCGGTGGGGCAAAACCAGAGTGATCTTTCCCTCCAGATTTTTCTTGTCATGGTACATAGCGGATATAATCTCTTCCTTTTTCAGACCGGGAGGCAGGTCTACCGGCAGTCCGGCTCGAGTCAAAATTGCTTTTATCCGCTCCACATCCTCCCGGGAACAAAAACCGGCATTGGCCGCGATATGGGCTGCAGCCACCATACCTATGGCTACCGCTTCTCCATGGCGGTAAGTGGCATAGTTCGTAAGGGTTTCCAGAGCATGTCCGATGGTATGCCCAAAATTGAGAATAGCCCGTAAACCCTGTTCCTCTTCATCCATTTCTACCACCCGGGCCTTGATGGCACAGGAGTGATATACTATATAGCCCAAAGCCGTTTTATTTTGATTTAAGACTTCTTCTAAGTTATTTTCCAAATACTGAAAAAAAGTTTCGTCCCAGATAACCCCGTATTTGATCACCTCTGCCAGCCCGGCCCGCAGTTCTCGCAGAGATAAAGTATCCAGGGTGTTCAATTCTATCCAGACCAGACGGGGTTGGTAAAAAGCTCCAATCATGTTTTTGCCCCGGGGATGGTTGACCGCCACTTTACCACCCACACTGCTGTCCACCTGCGCCAGCAGCGTAGTGGGAACCTGCACGAAAGGCACTCCTCTCATATAAGTGGCTGCCACAAACCCAGCCAGGTCTCCGACCACTCCCCCTCCCAGCGCAATTACCGGAGAACGGCGTTCCAACCGGTTCTCGATGGCCATGTCGTAAAGTTTGTCCGCCTGGGAAAGGCTCTTGGCTTCCTCTCCGTCAGGGACCAAGGCCGTTACCACCTCGAACCCCGCTGCAGTCAAACTTTCCTCTACCGTCTTACCATATAGGGAATAGACTGTCGGGTTACTCACCAGCAGGCAGCGCCTGATGAAGCTTCCCAATTGCGCCATTTCCTTCCCTAGTGCAGGAAGAATCCCCTGGTCTATTACTATGGAATAGGTCCTTTCTCCCAACTCAACCTGAAGGCTCTTCACACTTCATATCCCCTTTCTCCAACAGCTTTAAGATTTCCTTGACCACTTCTTCCCGGGTCAGGTGAGTGGTATCCACGGTATAATCAGCCGCAGCCTCATAATAAGCCCTCCTCTGCTCCATCAATTCATTCACCCGCTCCACGGTACTGCCCCTGGGGAGCAAAGGCCGGGTATTCCGGCGTTTAACCCGCTCCAGTATGGTTTCTGGTTCGGCAGTAAGGCAGATAATAACGCCGGTCTCTTTCAAATTCTTTACATTTTCCGGATTTAACACCACTCCGCCACCGGTAGCAATTACACAATTCTGCCGCCGAGCTACTTTCTTCACTATTAACTCTTCTTCCGACCGAAATCTTTTTTCCCCATGTCGGGCAAAAATCTGAGCCACGGTTAACCCCGTAAGTTTTTCAATCTCCGCGTCAGTATCAACAAAATCCATTTTCAATATTTTAGCCAGGCGTCTTCCTACACTGCTTTTGCCCGTTCCCATAAAACCAATCAATACTACGTTCTTTTTCATCTTTTCAAACCTTCCTTACGTATTCCCTCCAGATTTTCAAATTCTCCCGCAAGTCATCCATATGATCCGCCGGGAATTTTTCCAGCAAGGCCTTGGCCAGTTCCATAGCCACCACAGCTTCGGCCACCACACTGGCAGCCGGAACGGCGCATACATCCGACCGCTCAACCGCAGCCTGAAAAGCTTCTTTGGTACGCATGTCAACACTGTTCAAAGGCTTCATGAGCGTAGGAATCGGTTTCATGGCACCCCTAATCACTACCGGCTCTCCGTTAGTAATACCGCCTTCCAGACCCCCTGCCCGATTAGTGCGGCGGTAATAGCCTCGCTCGGGTTCGTAAAAAATCTCGTCATGAACTTCTGATCCCGGAAGACGTGCCGCCTCTAACCCGAGACCGATCTCCACCGCCTTGATTCCTTGAATACTCATAACCGCTCCCGCCAACCGACCGTCAAGGCGCCTGTCCCAGTGGACATGGCTTCCCAGGCCTACTGGAACACCGGTTACAATAACCTCGAAAACGCCTCCCAGAGAATCCCCGGCCTGGCGAGCCCGGTCGATAGCTTCCATCATTTCCCGCTCCGCTTGGGGGTCGGCGCAGCGTACCGGAGAAGCATCGGCTTTCCCTGCTATTTCCTCTTTGCTCGGCGCCCGGGAAACTCTTACGGCGCCGATCTGTACGACATGACTTACAATGGAAATTTCTAATTGTTCTAGCATGGCCCTAGCCACAGTACCCGCTGCCACCCGGGCGGCCGTCTCCCGGGCACTGGCCCTCTCCAGGATATTGCGCAAATCCTCCTGGCGGTATTTTATACCTCCTGCCAAGTCCGCGTGTCCTGGCCGCGGGCGGGTAATCTTTTTCCCATCTTCCGCCGGTATTTCCTCCGGGTCCATAATACTCTCCCAGTTAGGCCAGTCACGATTTTCTATCACTAGAGTAATGGGACTTCCTAAAGTATATCCATGGCGCACTCCGGAGGTAATTCTGACCCGGTCTTTCTCTATCTGCATCCTGCCCCCCCGTCCGTACCCCGCCTGCCGCCGAGCAAGTTGCCGGTTGATATATTCGGCCTTAAGGGGCAATCCGGCCGGCATTCCTTCTACAATGGTTGTCAACAACGGTCCGTGTGATTCCCCTGCGGTTAAGTAGCGCAGCATGGTTACCCTCCTGTTCCCTTTCTCTCCCTATTATTTCCTCCCCCGGTCAGTCATAGACTAAAGCCTCCAAAATATATTCTATTTTAACCTATGGTCAAACAACTATTACTTTTGTTACAATATTCTCGAATTGAGTTTGGGGGAGGGTCAACTTGCGTAGCTTTTTTATTGCTTTTCTCATCGGCTACCTGGCTATTTTCATCCTACTGGTTTCCCTGGGAGGAAACCGGTTTCGAAAGATTAACAGTCATGCCGCCGGATTTCTTGCCGCATTAATTGTTAGTTATATGGTTAAGATCAACTACCTGGCTGCTGTAACTACTGTGGTGGCCGGAATAGGTATGCTGGTGGCCCTGACCTGGTCACCTTACCGGCGCGCCTCAAACAAACCGGCTCTCTTAGCCGTATTCTCCGGTTCCCTCCTCTTTGCAGACCCGGTGGTAGGAATAGTAGTACTGGCTGTTGCCTTTCTCACCATGCGCTTCCGACACCTGAAATTCTCCCTCTGGACGGCCGGTCTGGTAATAGCCGCTTTTGCAGCTCTGCGGGGCAACAAACCTGATGCCGCCCTGCTCTACATGCTGCTGTTCTACTCCTTGGTAATTGTCCGGGAAAGGTTTTTCTCCCGTTCCCGAACCAAACTCAGACTGGCCAGAGGAATACTATTAATTTCGGTCGTATTGTTGTCCATGACTGTTCTATACCTCAATCATTATGTATACCGGGGCTTCGCCATGCAGCCGGATCTAGTGCGGGCCGGGAGTAACGAAATTCCGGTAGTGGCTTTGACTTTTGACGATGGACCTGATCCCCGGTATACTCCGGCTATCCTGGACATCCTGCAAGAAAAAAAAGTTCCGGCTACCTTCTTTCTGGTAGGAAAGCATGTGGAACGCTACCCCCAAATAGCACGCAGAATTGTAGATGAAGGACATGAAATCGGCAACCATACCTATTCTCACGCCAACCTCCTGGGAGCCTCCTCCTTCAAAATTAGGCGGGAGATTGAAGCGGCGGAGAAAGCCATCAAGAAGGCGACCGGACGGCGCCCGGCGTACTTCCGGCCCCCCCGGGGGCTGTACTCCAGAACTCTGCGGGATATTCTGTCCGAGAAAAATTATGCGCTGGTCTTGTGGTCCGTAAGCTCTCAAGACTGGTCAGGAGTCAGCGCTCAAGATATCGAGCGTAACGTTCTGGCACGGGTGAAGCCCGGTGCCATAATTCTGATGCATGACAGCGGCGACTTAATTTCCTCCTGGGGCGGAGATCGCACCAACACCGTCAAGGCTTTACCGGGCATAATCGACGGTCTTCGTGCCCAAGGATACCGATTTGTCTCCCTGAGCGAACTACTGGAGCTTTCCAATAAACCCGTGCCGGTTAAGTCAGGGGCCGGGGGAACCATCGATCTGGAATAATAATTTACCGGACCAAGTTGCTTACAGTCTCTCTCATTATCTCAGCCGGGGCCTCCTGTCCTGTCCAGAGGCGGTAGGACCGGGCTGCCTGGGCGACAAGCATTCCCAAACCCGATAAAGTGCGGCAGCCCCGAAGTGCCGCTTCCCGCAGAAGGGTGGTTTCCCGGGGACGATATACCAGATCACATACCAGAAGAGTTCTCCGCAAAAGATCCGGATTAATCAACGGTGGTTCCTTGTCCCGCGGATACATGCCTACCGGCGTAGTATTAACCAATACCTGGCTTTCCTCTAATGCCGCAGTCAATTCTCTTTCAGATAGACTGAAAGCCTGAGCCCGGGCAGAGGTCGACCGATTAATAATTTCTACGATTGCTTCCGCTCGGCTTACAGTCCTATTGGCAATATTTATTTTCCTAGCCCCTTTTAGAGCCAGCGAAACCGCTACCGCGCGACAGGCCCCGCCTGCTCCCAAAAGAGTAAAAGTTAATCCTCTCGGGTCTATGCCCGCCTCCTCTCGCAAGGAATCCATAAATCCCTCTCCGTCGGTATTGTATCCTTTCAACTTCCCATCCTCTTCAACCACCACGGTATTAACGGCTCCTATCATCTGGGCCTCGGGAGATATCCAGTCGAGATAATTCATAACTGTTTCTTTATGAGGAATAGTTACGTTTATTCCTCTGATATTCAACGCCGGTAAGGAACACAATGCCTGAGCAATTTTTTCCGGCGGTACGGCAAAAGGAACGTAAACGTAATTGAGTCCCGCAGCCTTAAACGCCGCGTTATGTATCAGGGGAGACCAGGAATGCTCCACCGGCCATCCAAATAAACCTACCACCTTTGTTTTTCCGTCAACCGTTACCATAAACAGCCCCCCTATTGTTTTATAAAGGGCATGATGATTCTCTCAACCTTGCGTATAAACCGAGTTCCTATAAATTCCCGCGGTCCTAGAGGAACCACCAGGATGGTGTACAGCCCCATGCGATTCCCACCCAAAATATCGGTAAAAAGCTGGTCCCCCACTACCCCTGCTTCCTCTGCCCGACAGTCCAAAACCTCAAGAGCCCGCAGAAAAGCTCTTCTCCTGGGCTTGCCGGCACCGGAAATATATGGCACTCTCAAAGTCCGCGCAACATGATCAACCCTATCCCCCCTATTGTTAGATACTATGCAGGCCCTGATACCATGTTGGTAAAGATTCGCAAACCATGCCTCTACCTCCGGGGTAATCCGGCGATCGTTCCAGTAAGTGATAGTATTGTCTAGGTCTATTATCAGGCCTTTTATACCTATTTTCTTTAACTGGTCCACGGAGACCTCCAAGAGAGAATTTACAAATAAGTTCGGCTTAAGCAACTTCAACATTTTGTCCACTCCTAAGATTCCTAGCTATAAAATGTTTATATGGCGATAAAAGACCGCTCTGGCCACAAACCTTGAAAAGCTGGTATTGCTAATTTCTTTAAAATCTTATCATAAAAGTACAGCCGTTGAAAAGCTTTGATTTCAACGAGTTGAATCTTTACTGGCAACTAGAACCAGTACTATTTTCGTCTTAATATGACACGATTCAGGTAAATTTTTGTCAAATTGACAGGAGGTATGTTTGATTAGTATTATCGTAAATGGATAGCAATATAATTGGATGACAATTTTAGAACAGCGGAAACGCCCTTCCGAAATTTGATGAAGGGCTTATCAAATGCTCTTTAGGGGGTGATACCTGCCTTCATTAGCGTATCACTGGGGAATGATTGAGTGCTTCACCTTTAAACTGAGGTGTAAAGGGAGGTTTTACCATGAAAAAACTGCCAGTCATGGTCACTGCTCTGTTGCTAGCGTTAATATTTCTCACAGGATGTGGTGCGACTCCCGAAAAAGAAGCCGCCCCCCCTGCCAAAGAAGAGCCGCAAGAGACGGGTGCAGAAAAGACGGCCTCAGTCGACCACAGCCAATTGGTAACTGGACCCTTCGAGAAGCCACAAGACGTCACGGCCAAATGTATCACCTGTCATGAGGAGCAGGCAGAGGAAGTAATGGCCACTATTCACTGGAACTGGGCCGGTCCCACGCCCAATATTGTCGGCCATGAAAATCAAACGGATTTGGGCAAGAGGAATGGTATTAACAACTTCTGTATTTCAGTCGTGTCTAACGAAGTGAAGTGTTTCCAGTGCCATATCGGTTACGGCACTGAATTTGAAGGAAAAGAAAACATCGACTGTCTGGTCTGCCATGCCCAAGAGGGCGGTTACAAGAAAGATAAAAAAGGAATGCCCGCAGAAGGCGTTGACCTGGTGGCGGCCGCTCAGAGCGTCGGCAGACCTACTATCAAGAACTGCGGCACATGCCACTTCTACGCCGGCGGCGGCGACGCCGTAAAGCAAGGCGACCTAGATTCCACTCTGCTGAATGCTACTGCCGAGCATGACGTGCATATGGGGGGCAACGGTTTGGCCTGCGTGGACTGCCACGCCGGGGAAAACCATAAGATAAAGGGAACCAGCATCCATATAGAACCTACCGAAGGTAGCGTCAAATGTGAAAGCTGCCACGGCAATGCACCTCACGAAATGGATAAGCTCAACGAGCACATAGATACTGTAGCCTGCCAGACCTGCCATATCCCCACCTTTGCTAAAGGGCAACCCACTAAGATGTACTGGGATTGGTCGACGGCAGGACAGGATATAGAAGCTGAAAAAGACGAATACGGCAAGGAAACTTACAGCAAGAAGAAGGGCAGCTTTGTTTGGGCAAAAGACGTCGTTCCGACTTACGCGTGGTATAACGGCAAGGTGGAGCGTTACATTGTCGGCGATCCCATCAATCCCGACGGCGTAACTGTCCTGGCAAAACCTGTGGGAAGTATTGACGATCCTAATGCTAAAATCTATCCCTTCAAAGTTATGAAAGGCAAGCAACCGGCAGACGCCAAAAACAATATCCTGCTTACACCTAATGTGCTAGGTTTCTGGAAGCATTTTGACTGGGATAAGGCATTAGCAGACGGAGCAGCGGCAAGTGGCTTGGATTACAGTGGAGAGTATAAATTCGTCGAAACGGAAATGTATATAGGTATTAACCACGAAGTTGTTCCCAAAGAAAATGCCCTGACCTGTAACGACTGCCACAGTGAAAACGGGCGGATCGACTTTAAAGCTTTAGGTTATGAAGGAGACCCCATGCAGGTTGGTAGCAGGTTCAGCAAGGAGAAATAAAGAAAGATTTAATTATGGCCCTTTAAATTTTCAGCCCTGCTCATGTCCTAAGACATAAGCAGGGCTTTCTTATTGTTCATGCTCTGAGTTTAATTCTTTAATCAATTTTTGGATAGCTTTCTTCTCGATGAGCGCTACCTAAAGCACTATAAGTCCTTAACTTTAATCAGAAATCAGCCCTTCTTTTACCAGAAAATCATGTGCCACCGCTTCATAGTCCTTACCCTCAACTTCCACCTGGTAATTTAATTGCTGCATTTCTTCATCCGAAATCTTACCACCAAGCTGGTTTAGCACCTCTTCCAATTCAGGGTACTTCTCCAAAGTATCCATACGGATGACCGGAGCCGCGTAGTAAGGTGGGAAAAACTGTCTATCATCCTGTAATATTACCATATCGTATTTAATTAACTGCCCATCGGTAGCAAAGGCGTCAATTACTTGAACGTCACCGTTTCCTGCTGCCTGGTACTTGAGACCGGTGTCCATTGCTTTCGTATCCTTGAAGTTAAGACCGTACGTTTCAACCAGCCCACTATATCCATCGGGACGGTTGAAAAACTCCTGCTCTGCACCGAGAATAAGATCCCCTTCTTTACCCTTCAGGTCAGATATTTTCTGCAGACCTCTTTCTTCCGCCAGTTTTCTAGGAACGGCGATGGCATAGGTATTGTTCAAACCGAAAGGCTTTAACCATTTCAGTTCAAACTGTTTATTATATTCTTCCTGTACTATGTTATAAACTGTTTCGGGATCGTTTATCACTTCTTTTTTGAGAATGGCTACTAAACCGGTCCCGGTGTAGTCGGGATACAAATCAATATCACCTTTTTTCAGGGCGTTAAAATTGACCAGAGTACCGCCCATGTTCAGCTTCCGCTCAACCTGGAGGTTTGTTTTTGCTTCAATCAACTGAGCCATGATTTCACCAAGGATAATATTTTCGGTGAAATTTTTTGAACCAACTACTATTTTATTTTCACTACCTCCGCAACCGGCAAACATACTTACTATCAAGCCCAGCATCAATACCAAAGCAATCCGCCTTTTAATACTCATGTTATACCTCCTGCTTACTTCTTTTTTCATCCAGTCTCTACTGGTCAGCAGAAATCCTCAACCCTTTTGGGGTTAGCAAGTGTTCCAAATACATCATAATAAAATCCGTGATTACCGCCAGTAAGGCAGCGGGAATCGCTCCGGACAACAGCAAACGAAGGTTGGTTGTTTGAATACCGCGGTAAAGCAAATCACCTAAACCGTCTGCTCCAATAAAGACCCCCATGGTAGCGATACCAATGGAGGTAATCATGGCTACCCGAATTCCTGCCAAAATCACCGGCATGGCAATAGGCAGCTGTACTTGGCGCAACAACTGTACCCTAGTCATGCCCATCCCGAGTCCAGCTTCCACCAATCCCGGGTCAATTCCTGAAATGCCCACATAAGTATTTCGTACTACAGGCATCAGGGAGTACAGAAACAAAGTAATCACCAGTGTAGTATTTCCAAGGCCAGTTACCATCATAACCAGAGCCAGTAAAGCCAAACCCGGAATAGTTTGAATGATTTCCGTAACCGCCATCATTATTTCAGCCAAGCGCCTATATCGGACAAGCAAAATTCCCAAAGGAAGTCCTATTATGATACCTAGCGTCGCGCCTAAAATTGACAGGTACAGGTGCACTAAGGTCAGTAACAGAATATGCTCCATAACCCACCTCCTTTAAGGTATTAAGAGCGTAAACCTCTAGGAACTAGCGCTTTCTCGAGGCGCCCCAGGAGATATCCCGCCAAAACAGCCAGCATTGCTGCCGGAACCGCCCCACCTACAATCAGCTGGGCATCATAGGTCTGCAACCCGCTAATAATCAAATCCCCCAGGCCTCCACTGCCTATCAGAGCGGCAAGAGTTGCCCAGCTAATAATATATACTAATGAGATACGAACACCGGAAATGATAACTGGCAACGCCAAAGGTAGCTTAACCATAAATAGCAACTGTTTGGAATTCATGCCCATACCGGTACCCGCTTCCAGATATGCAGGATCAATCTTTTTGATGCCCGTGTAAGTATTTCTGAGTATAGGCAGGATGGAATAGAAAAAGAGAACGACCATGGCCGGTAAAACACCTATACCTAATACCGGAAGTATCAAGCCGAAAAAAACCAGGCTGGGAATCGTTTGGATAGTCCCGGAAACCGCCAAAGCAATTTTCGCTATTCGTTCATGTCTGGTCAGCCAGATACCCAGGGGAATAGCTACCAGGGCACCAAAAAAAACTGCTCCAGCGGACAACAGGATATGTTGAGCCGTAGCCCTGAGCATCCACTGGCCGTGTTTATCAAGAAACTGCAGCAGCCCTTCCACCATCTAATTCCTCCCCCCAGACGGCTTTAGCCAAGGCATTAACCGCACTGTCACGAGTGACAACCCCTACCAGCCGGTTTTGGGCATAGTTTCTAGCTCTCCCGCCCTCTGAATACGGTTTTTACCGATAAATTCGGCTACAAAATCATTGGCCGGATGCCTTAATAACTCTTCTGGTGATGCTGCCTGCACTATTTTTCCGTCTTTCATGATCACAACCCGATCAGCCAGTTTTAGTGCTTCATCCATATCATGAGTAACAAAGATAATAGTTTTATGCAATTTGGCCTGCAAACTCTTCAATTCATTCTGCAGGCTTTCCCTAGTTATCGGATCAAGCGCCCCGAAAGGTTCGTCCATCAATATCAGAGGGGGGTCCGCAGCCAATGCTCGTAAAACACCAACTCGTTGCTGCTGACCACCACTTAACTCAGAGGGATATCTGTGGGCGTACTCCTCATAGCTCATACCGACCAGTTCTAATAGCTCCTTAACCCGCTCAAGCCTGCGCTCTCGATCCCATCCGAGCAACCTAGGAACCACATCTACATTCTGCTCGACTGTCATATTAGGAAACAGGCCTATCTGCTGAATGACATAACCTATTTCGCGCCGCAATTTAACCGGGTCCATTGCCTGGACATCCCTACCCATTACGTATATCGTCCCTGAAGTAGGTTCAATCAAGCGGTTTACCATCTTTAGAGTGGTCGTTTTACCGCAGCCACTAGGGCCAATTAATACTACAAATTCTCCGGAGGCAATTTCCAGGTTGAAATTATCAACTGCAACATGTTCATCATACACCTTGCTGACGTTTTCAAAAGTAACCACTACTGCTTCCTCCTTACCTTGCTACCTACGGACGTTTTTCTATTATACCGTTTTAACCCAAAGCTGGCAAAAAGCGTCTACCAGGAAGAGACCCAATTATTCTGTCTGACTAAGGGTCAGAGAAATTGAGGGGGAGTATCCGGACGTATTCTCCTAATACCTCAAGATTCCTAAGTGCAACAAAGCCAAATATTCCATTTACCCGCTGGGGGTATAATGAAAGTATGCTATTCATTTCATAATTCTATCCCGGCATACAAATAAAAATAAAAAGAGCCCTTGCTATGGCAACAGGCTCCTTTTATTAATTTTACAGGGTGACCCCTTCTTTAAATATGGCAATCTCTCGGTAGTCATTTTCCTCGTTCTTAGTTCGAATCTCACCGGAGGCAACCCGTAACACATAATCAAAAAATTCCCCTGCTAACCGCTTCATAGGCACACCCTCTAAAAGCTTTCCCGCGTCAAAATCGATCCAGCTTTTCTTATGTTCTGCCAGCCAGGAATTACTGGATATCTTTACGGTAGGCACCGGCCCGCCCAGGGGAGTACCCCTGCCAGTGGTAAAAAGAACCAGATGAGCTCCAGCCGCCACCAGTGCAGTAACCGCCACCATGTCATTGCCAGGCCCTTCCACCAAGTTTAATCCTTTTTTGCCAGCGCGTTCTCCGTAAGCCAGCACGTCCACCACTGGACCGCGCCCACCCTTCTGGATACATCCCAGAGATTTTTCTTCCAAAGTGGAAATGCCACCTTTTTTGTTCCCTGGAGAAGGATTTTCATAGATGACCTGATTGTAGCGCAGAAAGTAATCTTTAAACCCATTTATGAGCTGAACGATTTTGACAAATACTTCTTCGTTTATCGCCCGATTCATGAGAATGGTTTCGGCACCAAACATCTCTGGCACTTCAGTTAACATGGTAATTCCGCCCTGCTTAACCAGTAAATCTGAAAATACTCCCACCAGGGGATTGGCGGTAAGGCCAGAAAAGGCATCAGAACCACCGCACTTTAAGCCCACCTTGAGGCATCCCACGGGAACCGGAGTACGGGTAAAACCCTCAGCATAGGCAACCAGTTCTTCCAAAACTTTCAGCCCTGCATTTATTTCATCCTCAACTTCTTGAATTGCCAAGAACTTGACCCGTTCTGGGTCGTAGGGTCCCAATACCCGTTTAAATTCCTCGATGTTATTATTCTCGCATCCCAGTCCCATCACCAGAACCCCGCCGGCGTTAGGGTGACAAACCAGACCGGCCAGAATTTTTTGGGTTCTCAGATGATCATCGCCCAACTGGGAACAGCCATGGGGATGAGAAAATTGAAATATTCCATCTATATTTCTGCCAACAAATCTTTCTCTGGCCTTTTGAGCTAGCCGTTCTGCTACTTTGTTGCAACACCCAACGGTGTTTATAATCCAGATTTCATTTCGGATCCCTACCTCGCCGTTTTTCCTGACATATCCAGGAAAAGTGAGATCACTTTTCTCTCCGGGACGAACCTCCAACTCAACTGGTTCATACTTGTATTCCAATAAACCGGAAAGGGTAGTGGAAATATTATGGGTGTGCACCCATTCCCCCGCCCGGATATCCCGGGTAGAAACACCTATAGTAAACCCGTACTTGGTCACCTTATCGCCTTTTTTTATGTCTCTGACAGCAATTTTATGTCCGATAGGTACGTCGTCCCGCAGGGACAGCCTTAAACCTTCCGTTTCAACAATACTTCCAAACTTCAAGTCCCGGAGGGCCACCACAACATCATCCATCTTATTAATGAGTAACACATCAGCTACAGGCATCTTTCTCATCCTAATCTTCAATCACCTGGCGCAGGGCGTAACCCATGCCATGCTCCATAATGTTTTTCAGGTTCTCCGATACGGCATCTGCAAGCCCTGGAACCTGGTTTAATTCCTGACCCCACAACCTCTCGCTGCCCAGCACGTCAACAACCAGAGACCGAACATCCCCGCTACACTCATACTGCTGCCATCTGGTAACAAAAAACTCCAATACATCCAGGTCATCCCGGAAACGATATTCCTCTCCTTTTCTCTTCCCGACTAGCATACCGTCCTCTACACGGCCACGGTAGAAAGCCATAAGAGCGGCCAGAGACAGTCCCATGCACTTGGGTATTGAGTTTTTTTCCCTGACGTAGCTCAGGAGCGATGGTAGTACCCTGGTCTTGAACTTAGAAATAGAGTTAAGAGCAATGTCAATTAAAAAATGTTTGATAAACGGGTTTTGGAAACGTTCCACTACCGCCCGGGCAAACTCTTTAATTTCCTCTTCGGGAAAGTCCAGGGTGGGTACAATTTCCTCAAAAATACCCTTTCTTATAAATTTCCCTAACAGCGGGTCTTCCACCGAATCCTTTACAGTATCTTTTCCGTACAGGAAAGCCACCGGCACGGTCATGGTATGGGCCCCGTTAAGTATCCTGACTTTTCGGGTACGATAAGGGGTCATGTCATCCACCCACAGTACGTTTAAACCTACTTTGTGGAAAGGCAGTTCTTCGCTAAACCGTTTATCCCCCTCAATAACCCATAAATGGAATATTTCGCCAGTGTTTAGCAGCTTGTCCTGGTATCCTAGTTCTTGCCATATTTGTTCCGCATCTCTGGGATACCCGGTTACAATCCTATCCACCAGGGTATTGAGGAAATAATTATGCTTTTTGACCCAAGTATTAAAACCCTCAGGCAGCTTCCATTCTTCTGATATTTTTAGTACAATCCTCTTCAGGTTGTCTCCATTCCGGTCGATAAGCTCGCAGGGTATAATCACCATGCCCTTTTCCGGGTCCCCCTGAAAATGCTGGTACCGACGGTACAGATAAGCGGTAAGCTTACCGGGGAAGGAAGACGGACAGTTGTCCATATTTTCCCCCGGTACATAGGCGATACCGGCTTCAGTAGTATTGGAGATAACGTAGCGAATTTCCGGGTTCTCGGCACACTTTAAGTATTCTTCCCACTGCTCATATGGATTAATACCCCGGCTAATTACCGAAATGACCTCTTTTTCCTGTACCAACCACCCGTTTTGAATCCCGCGCAGGAAAAGAGTATACAACCCATCCTGTTCATTCAATACCGAAACTAATCCCCGGGGAATAGGTTGCACAACCACCACCTTGCCATTAAAAAGACCCTCTTTATTTAGACGGTGAAACATCCAATCCACAAAAGCTCTTAGAAAATTTCCTTCGCCAAATTGAATAACCCGTTCCGGTAAATCTTTTACCGGCTGTACCTCAACGTCCGCGGGAAAAGAAAAACCAGTGTCAATAAGCTTTCGACTAAGCTGCACTTTTGCATCCTCCTTCACAGCCCGTTATGAGGATTGAGGGCAGGCACTAGCCCGCCCTCCCTGCTCCTTACCTTTGTACTCGTCCCGAAGCATCCCCCTTGGCTAAAGTTTCTACCTCGTCCACTGTCACCATGTTAAAGTCCCCAGGAATGGTATGCTTCAAACAGGAAGCAGCCACGGCAAAATTAACGGCTTCCTCGGCACTCTTCCTGGTAATCAAAGCGTAAATCAACGCCCCACCAAAGGAATCCCCGCCGCCTACCCGGTCTACAATAGGCACGATACGGTAACGCCTGGACTGATAGTATTCCTTGCCGTCAAACAAGATAGCGGACCAGCCATTGTCAGAAGCGGAAAAACTTTCCCGCAATGTAATGGCAACATACTTAAATCCAAATCTCTCCTTCAGTTCCTTGGCCACCTGCTTGTATCCTTCGCTGCTTAACCGGCCCTTGGTAATATCAGTCTCAGCAGCCTTGATACCAAATACCTTTTCCGCGTCTTCTTCGTTAGCAATGCATACGTCTACATACTTAACAATTTCTGACATGACCTGTTGAGCCTTCTCCGGCGTCCAGAGCTTTTTCCGATAGTTAAGGTCGCAGCTTACGATAAGATTCATTTCCTTGGCCGTCTTCACTGCCTGTAGGGTTATCTCCGCCACCTTGTCGGACAAGGCCGGGGTAATTCCGGTAAAGTGGAACCATGCAGCCCCCTGGAATATCTTCTTCCAATCAAAATCTTCGGGACTGGCTTCCGCGATGGCGGAATGAGCCCGGTCGTAAATCACCTTGGAAGGACGCTGTACGGCACCGGTTTCTAAGAAATAGATACCCAGACGATTTCCGCCTTTAACAATAAAGTCAGTCTTTACGCCGAACCGCCGCAGGTGGTTAATAGCGCTTTGCCCAATGGGGTTGTCGGGTACCTTGGTGACAAAATAAGCATCCAGGCCGTAATTCGCCAGGGAAACTGAAACGTTGGCCTCCCCGCCACCGTAAGTAACATCAAAGCTGTCCGCCTGTACGAAACGCTGAAATCCGGGAGTAGAAAGTCGGAGCATAATTTCCCCGAAGCATACAACCTTCTTGGTCATGGTAATTCCCTCCTTTTACCCTTGCCGAGCCGCCCTGATCTTGTCCACAAAAGCGCTGGCGGTTTCGGTTATAATGTCGTAGTTGTTCTCCTGCAAACCTTTCTTTGTAAGTTCAGTACCCACACCCACGGCAACTGCCCCCGCCTTAATCCATTGATCAACGTTATCCAGGTTTACGCCACCGGTAGGCATCAGCGGAGCATACGGTAATGGTCCCCGAAGGGCCTTAATGATGGAAGGACCGAACAGACTGCCCGGAAATATCTTAACCACATCCGCGCCGCACTCCATGGCCTGTACCACTTCCGTTACTGACATGGCACCCGGCATGCAGATTTTCTGATAACGGTTACACAGCCGAACCACATCGGGGTTAAAGTGCGGTCCCACGATAAACTCGGCTCCTGCCAGCAGGCACAGCCTAGCAGTTTCGGAATCCAGCACCGTACCGGCCCCAACCAGCATCTCTTCCGGCTTGTAGTTCTTGACCAGTTCCCGGATCACCTCCACCGCCCCGGGAACCGTCATAGTAATCTCAATGGCAGTAATGCCTCCCTTGCGTACCGCCTCAGCCACCTTAAGCGCCTTTTCAGGCGAGTCAGCTCTTATTACTGCCACAATGCCGCAGTCAAGGATTTGTTTTAGATACTCCACCTTCTTAATCATAGTCCTAAGCACTCCTTTCACAGACCCAGTTTTATCATGTAATCTAGGGTCATTTCAGCACACCTCTTCGGGTCTGGTTTCGGTAATATCTCCGCCGATACAGCCCCCTTGTAGTCAATATCCCTCAACAACCTAATTAAACTGGGGAAGTCTATGTGCCCATAGCCCGGGACCCAACGGTTACTGTCCGCCACGTGCAAGTGCGTAAGATAGCGGGCACAGCTTCTAAGGCTCTCTTCCATGGATGGTTCTTCGATGTTCATATGGAAAGTATCTGCAAGGATACCGATGTTGCTCATTCCCGTAGCGTCAATAATTTCCATAGCCTCGGCTATGGTGTTGATAAGATTTGTTTCGTAACGATTAATCGGTTCAAGGGTCAGACAAACACCATATTGCTCGGCATACCCCGCACATTCCTTCAGCGCAGCAAGAAGCCAATCCCTTGCCCTCTCTTCTGCCACTTCTGGTAGTCTCTTACCGCGGATCAAACCAATAATTACCTGAGCACCAAAATTGGCCGCAAATTCAACCTGCCGTTTGATTCGCTCCACGGCCTTTCTCCGCACCGATTCATCGGGGTCGGTAAAACTCAATCCCTCGTCGCCGTAAGCCTGACCGGTACCGATAGCCACAACGGGCAACCCCAGCTCTCTGGTAAGTCCTACCAACCCCTTTAAATCCACCAGGGCCGGATCCCGCACGGCCAATTCCACGGCATCATAGCCCAGAGTAGCCACTTTCCGAATACCCTCTTCCAATCCCTCTTTAAATGCTAAAGCGTCGAATTTCGTCTGGCCGGAAACAACAATGCACTTTTGCACGTTTCAGCTCTCCTCTGACTTTAATTTTGAGGCCGCCTCAGAGGCGGCCCTTGTTTTAAAGAAGAATAACAACCTATGCAGGAGGATAATGTAGAGAATAAATGCTACGACCACCCTTCAGCGGCCCTTTTAGAACGGCTTCTATTTCTTCCTTCGGCCGTTGAGTGATTTCGTCGATAGGCGGCAGAACTCCAGGCGGGAACCGCTTAAGGATATCGTCATGCAACTTCACCATGTAATCGAGGAAAGCCTCGATACCCGGGATTGCCTTCTTCGCATCAGCCAAGGTAGCCTTCCCAACAACCCCCTCCGGATATGCAGATACTTCAATGGGACCGAGACCAACATGACCATACCATGCAATGGGTCTATGCAGCAGGTTGCCTGCTTTATCAACATGCCCTTCGGGTAGATATCCCCGCGGGTTGGTATCTACTGCATCTTCCATCTTGATCATCTCAGGGAATAGGGCCAGAGACCAGGAAGTTTCTACCTCGTCCGCGTGAATAAACTTGGTCTCGTACGGACCGCCCTCTTCTTTGGTCTTGAACTGATCCTGGATGGCATGATACCAGTTCACGTTAATCGCAATCATTGGAACCTGATAGGTTTTTGCAAACTGGTGAATAGCAGTGGGAATAACGTACTCTTGCCCGTGACCGTTAAGCAGGATCATCTTACGGAAGCCCATGTTCCAGTATCCGGCCATTATGGACTTCAGCATCCCGATAAAGATATCCTCAGGTACCACCACTGTGCCAGGCATGCCCACGTGATGGTACGGATGGGAACCCCACCACAGAGGCTGCGAAACGGTACAGCCAGTCTTCTTGGCTACCAGCTCAGCCATACGGGTTACCAGGAAAGTGTCCTCGCCGATGCAGGCATGGGGTCCGTGGGCCTCCGTGGCACCAACAGGAATAATGATGATGTCGTTTTTCTTGAGACGCTCTTCAATCTGCTTCCAGGTCATGTTTTGTAGATAGATTCCGTCGGCCTTGTCCATATGACCGCCATTTTTCAGCGGAAGGCCCCATTTGCTCATATGACATCCTCCTTTTTTTGAATCTTATTTATTATCTTTCGTGTGGTATCACCACAACCTCCAGCGCGTCTCCTCTGCGCATGGCCTCAAATCCTTTCTCTATTTCCGCCAAGGACAGGCGATGAGTTATCAGTTTCTCCAGCGGCAGGATACCACTTTCAAGAATCTTGATAGTAGGCGGAAAGGTATATCTGGCAATAAAACTCCCCATCACTGTCAGTTCGTTCCTGGTTATGTCGTTTTGAGCAATCTCGGCTCGGGCATTCTGGTTCTGGCCGAACAGTAGAATCCTCCCTCCCCTGCGGACCACTGCCATCGCGTCCTTTATCAAACAACCTACGGCGTCTACTGCCACATCCACCCCTGCTCCCGTTTCCTGACGTACAACCTCGACCAAATCCTCCGTGGTCGGGTCTACCACCCTTGTAGCTCCGCTCTCCAGAGCATATTTTTTTCTGAACTCGGAAATTTCGGAAACTATAATCTTGCCCGCTCCGGCAGCCTTGAGCAGTTGGGTGAAATACAATCCGATAGGGCCCGCGCCCAAAACTACGACGTTCTCACCAGGCTCAAGGCCTATTTTTTGCGTTGCGTTAACCACACAGGAGAGAGGTTCTGCAAATACTGCGATTTCGGGAGGCACATCCTTGCTGATCTTATGCAGGGCCTTGGCGGGAGCCACGTTATATTCGGCAAATCCACCATCGACAAATATTCCTAGTGTGGTCATGTTTTCACACATATTCGGACGCCCCGTCTTACAGTAACCACAAGATCCGCAGGTAAGATTGGGATCTACCACAACCCTGTCCCCAGCGCTAAACTCGCTAACCGCCGG
>NZ_BDGJ01000198.1:0-1312 GCF_002207765.1 Calderihabitans maritimus | reverse complement strand
CGTTCCCCGCCGTCACTCACCACCTTGCCTTATTCTTTGTCCAGCCGAACGGTGATCTTGCATTCCTTCCGGTCGGTTCGCAGCATAACCAGGTTCTCGGGCACCTCGTCCAGGGTTATCTGTTTGGTAATCATGGGCAGCATGTTCATACCGGTGGCCATGGCCTGGATAACCCGTGGGAAGGTGCCGTGGCCGGAATGACCTTGGGCACCAATGATCTGGGCGCGGCGCACTTGCAGAACTTCAGCGGTAACTGGCATCTTGGCGTCTGCACGGGCTACCACCACAATCTTAGCGTTCAAGGCGCGACCTTCCCAAACGCACTGTTCAATTTGCGGATAAACTACGGTAGGAAGACCAGTGGCTTCCAGATAAAGGGCTGCACCATAACCATCAGTAATATCCATAACCCGCTGTACGAAGTCCTCGGTCAAAGGGTTAATTACATAGTCGGCACCCATCTTTTTGCCCAACTCCGCCCGGGTCGGTTCCGGCTCGGAAAGGATTACCCGTGCCGCTCCCATGCGCTTCATGATGGCGCAGGCAGCAATACCAACGGGGCCGCCACCGCAAATCACAACATTGTCACCAGGCCGAATCCCGCCACCACGCTCAACCACGGCGTTATAAGCAACGGAAGTAGGCTCCACCAGGCTGCCGGCCAAAAACAACTCTTCACCACTGTAAACGTCTTTCAGAGGATCCAGGGGCCATACCACCCGGTCAGGAACAACGATGTACTTGGCAAAGGCTCCGTCAACATTAAAGCCAATCTCATCCAGCCGCTCGCAATGATTGGGCCAACCGTCAGCGCAGGGTTGGCAACTCCCACACCACAACATCTCCTCGGCGCAAACAGCCTCGCCACCCTTAAAGGGCTTATTAGTTGCCTTGTTTTTGGCGCCGGGACCGGCCTCTACTACCACGCCGGAAAACTCATGGCCCAGAATAGAGGGGAAGCCGGTAAGGCCAGGATACCAGATATATCCGTCATCATCGGGCTGGGCCATGTGTACATCACTACCGCAAATCCCGCAGGCTTTAACTTCAATAAGAACCTCGCCCGGGCCGGGTTTCGGAACATCCCGCTCCTCGATAACAACTCTAGGGTTACGCCACACTTTGCTTCCCAGGTAGGTCTGTCTACCCTCGATATCCTTGGGACCCAACTTGAATTCCGGTTTTGGATCCCAGTCCGCGTGCAACACTACACCCCGCATTTTTTTAGCCATTTTGCACCCTCCTATCTCAATATTTTGGTTCTAACTCCCCCAAACTCTTTTTTTCGTAGAATTTGAGGGTTTTGCTACTC
>NZ_BDGJ01000197.1:104412-106517 GCF_002207765.1 Calderihabitans maritimus | reverse complement strand
GCAAAACCCTCAAATTCTACGAAAAAAAGAGTTTGGGGGAGTTAGAACCAAAATATTGAGATAGGAGGGATAAAATTGTTTAAAAAGTTACTTGTGTTGGTATTGTCATTGGCTCTGATGTTGAGTGCCGGAGGAATACTTTGGGCTGCAGAGGGCGCTGGCGGAGCGAAACCCCAGCAGGTGGTCGAAGATAGCGGAGCGAAACCCCAGCAGGTGGTAGAAGATACGGGCAACACAGATCAAGAAGAAGCAGTCGAAAATGAGGCGGAGGAAGAAGTTGAAGAAGAGGAAGCAAAAGTTGAAAATGATGGCGAAGAGGAAAGAGGTCTTTCTGGATTACAGAATGCTTTGGAAAGAGTTAAAGCAAATGGTTCACCTGTAGCACAAAAGGTGCTAAGTAAGCTGATAGAAGCAGACGGCGATGTGCAGTCTATTGCTCAAACCTTACGAGACGTAATAGACGAAGAAATAGACGAGCTGGATGAAGAAACCAAGGAACAGCTGGAAGCAGCAGCTGAGGAAGTAAGAGAGAAAGTAGAACAGGATGCAGAGATGAATGAGGAAAGTAAAAAAGAAGTCTTAACCGATGTTGCCGAGTTCTATAAAAAGATAGGCTCTGATGACGATGCACTGGAAGCCTTTGAAGATGCAGTGAAGTATGTTCCCACTGATATCAAAACCTATAGGGAAATTGGACAGCTTTATAAGAAAAAGGGACTTGAGGGAATTAAAGCCTTTGTTAACGGTAAGAAGCTTAACTTTGACGTTCAACCCAGAGTGGAGAATGGCCGTACATTAGTACCCTTTAGAGCGTTGGGTGAAGCCTTTGGTGCGCTGATCAATTGGGACGCTGCTACCCAAACGGTATCCTTTGAAAAGGGAGATACTTTGGTTCAGCTGCGAATCGGCCAACCAATAGCATTGGTAAATGGACAGCAGTACCAACTGGACGTTGCGGCATTTATTGACAACGGGCGGACGTTAGTACCCCTTCGCTTTATAATGGAAGCTCTTAATGCAAAGGTTGATTATCTGCCCGATACCCAAATGGTTATTGTGAACGAAAAATGAAGATAGTAGCACTGCCGGGTGTAGGCCCGGCAGTTTTCATATTAGGTCGGTTAAAAGATTATCAAACTGTGCAGAGAGTGGGGATGGGTGCCCGGTTTATGATCTTATCCAAGTTAATTAATAATTTTTAAAACAATAGGGTCTAAAAGGCGGCGCCGCGACGGGAGCCTTGACAGCCGGGGACTCCGCAGGTGGTACCATGGTTTTTGAGACGGGGTGCGTATATTGTCGGTACCTGTTCCCCGGAGCCGCCCCGTCGGTGCCGATGTTCTACCACCTGCGGGGTGGAATTTTTACTTTTTACCTAAAAAGTGTTAAACTTAATTTGAGGTGATATTTTTCCGCAAACTATTAACGATCTGGTGGATTTTATAGTGGGGAGAGTGCTGGACCTTCTGGGCGTCGAACACCACCTGTATTCCCGCTAGGGAGAGTAAATATTTACCATAAAGAGGCCACAGGATTCGCCGTTCATACGGCGAATTTATATTTATAAGAATTGTTTGAAAAATCACAATGTTGGGGGAGTTGATTTTGCCTGCGGTTGTAACTCGGCTGGGGATAGTGGAGAATTTGGACTTTTTTCCTGTTATAGACGCTTTAGAATCCGCAGAAAAGCCTGTGGGTGTGGAGATTATTAAAGACACGGCTTCCCGGCTCACGGAGAAATTTTTAACCGGGGAAGTAGACATAGCTCCTCTTCCCTCCGTAATGTACGCCCACCACATGGAGAAGTGCGTAATCTTACCGGATCTCTCCCTGGGGGCTGAAGGACCGGCCGCCAATTTGATGCTCTTGAGCAAGGTTCCAGTCAGATATCTGGGGGGCAGAACTGTTTGTCTCCCCGACGGGGCGGCCAGTTCCTATGCTCTCCTCCGGATATTGTTGGAGCACTGCTTTGAAATAACCGTCAACTACATCCGGGTTCCTTACGGCCTGGAGAAGATGTTGCACTTTGGAGATGCGGCACTGGTGTACGGCTATGCCGCCCTGGAATTGAAGTTGAACCCTCCGCCGGGCCTTCACCTGCTGGA
>NZ_BDGJ01000197.1:90997-104277 GCF_002207765.1 Calderihabitans maritimus | reverse complement strand
AGGAGTTCACCGGAGAGCCTCTAATTTACGCCCTATGGGTGGCCCGACAGGATTTTGCCCGCCGCTACCCGGTCCAGGTAGAATTTATCAGGCGGGCTCTGGTAGACTGCCGCGCGCAGGCCATGGGTAACCTTCCCGACCTGGCCCGTAGGGCGGCGAAGCGGTATCCCGTATCTCCGGTCCTGCTGGAGGAGTACTTCCGGGCCCTCCGTCACGAATTCGACGGGGTTTCCCGCAGGGCGCTCCTGCGATATTACGCCCACGCCCAGATCTGCGGCCTGATTCCTCCCAAAGTAACCCTGAGGGTATGGGGAGAAGATCCGGTGTGAAACGCTTTTTCCAACCAGTATACACCAAAAGCTAAAATTTTATATTTGAATTTTTACTTTTTACCTAAAAAGTGTTAAACTTAATTTGAGGTGATTTTTTATGGAACGAGTAGGACGTATAAAATTAAAAGTCAGTCCTAAAGGACAGATTACCATTCCCAAAACGGTGAGGAAGAAGCTTTCTATCGGTAATTACGTTTATCTGAAAGTGGACGAGGAAAGATCTACAGCTATTTTAGAACCTGTTTCTTTAATTGATGAGATGGAAGAGTTGATTATTCGGGAAGTGGAGCAAGAGGGTTACAGTGGTCGGGAAGCGAAGGTTAGAGTAAAACAGAAGAAAAAGATGTTGTTGAGAGCCCTCGAACAAGAATTAAAAGAACGTATGGCTGATGAGGATGTTCCAGAAGAAGAAGTCTTAAGGGAATTGGGGCTGAACCATGTATGAAATCAAGTACAAGCGAGCGGCCATAAAAGACATTAAGAAGTTGGATAAAGCAGTTCAGAGAACGGTTATTTCCCAAATTCGTCAATGTGCTCAAAATCCAGATAGAGGCAAGACCTTGCACGGTAATTTGCATGGATTGTACAGTTATGGGTTTACGGTTAGGAGGATATAGAATCGACAGGCCTTGAAACCCATTCAAGTCAAGAACCGTCCCCCGCTCGAACAAGAACCGTCCTCCGCTTGAAGTCCCCCGCTTGAACAAACCGGGGTTTTTTATTCTAAGAGGACAAGAATTTTTTCCCGAACTTCTGCGACGATTTCCTCCGGGGCCTTACAAATAAATTCCGCCCTCCTAGCCTGCCAGTCCAAATTTTTTATTTGGTCGGCTAATATAACGCCGGAAATTTTAAGGCCTGCAGGCAGCTTTACTTCAAAGGGATACCCCTTTACCTGGTTGGTAATGGGGCACAGTAAAGCTAACCCCACCTTACCGTTATAAAGTGCAGGCGATATTACCAACGCCGGCCTTCTTCCAGCCTGCTCATGTCCCTTCTGGGGGTTAAATTGAATCCATAGTATATCGCCGCGGTCCGGAATATAACGCCTTACCATTCTTCACGCCCGACCGGGTATCCCGTTTCTATTTCCCCGTGAATATTTTCGGGCGTAACCTGGGACATGAGCTTTTCCAAAGTATAACGCTTCCGACGGACAATAATAGCGTCACCGTCTACTTGAAGCTCAATCGGAGTTCCCTCGACGAGTCCGGCTTTTTCAGCTAACACCTTGGGAATACGAATCCCTAGACTGTTTCCCCACTTTTTAATTTGGGATTGCATGGGGAGTTTCCCTCCTTTCTGTATATACATAGTATATACGATTATTTAATCTATTTCAAGCGGTAGTCGATTTCGTAAAGTAGAGCAAGAGGGCTACAGCGTTTCTAGAGTTGGAACGAGAGAAATTGGGAGGGATATGATAAGTGCGACATAATTTTGGAGCCGGTAAGGCATACTAGAAAAAGTTAGGTTAACAGGCCGTAAAACCTATTCAAGTCAAGAACCGTCCCCGGCTTGAATGAATGCATACCCCCAGTCCCATTTAAGGAAGGGATTTTATCATGCGTGTCATGCGAGATACCGCAATTATCACCCTTATTGCCGGAACAGCCGGCGGAATTGCCAAATCGCTGGTTGTACAGCTGATGCTTCTGCTCGGCGTAAGTAAAATATCGATAATCAACCTGGCCGCTTCCCTGTTGTTCCCTTACGATCAGGTTTTTACCTGGCAGGGGCGAATCGTGGGCCTGCTTGCCCACTTTTCCTGCAGCGTCCTTTTCGCCATCGCCCTGATGGTTATATTTTACCTTACGGGCACCGACTACCACTCTGTTAAAGGTATGGCCTTCGGCATGGGTGCCTGGTTTATCAATCTTTGTTTCATTGCCAAGTTCACCGACTGTCTCCCGGTGGCCCGGACCGACTTCCCAACCTTGATGGTCTTTCTCCTGGGACACCTGGTTTACGGTTGGGTAACCGCCTATACAGCAGTCAAATTGAAAATTTTTTCACAAAGTTAACAGGAATCCCACTCCGGAAGGAGAATATACTACCAGAGTGTGCAGGTAAGTCCGGTATAGTAGCAAAATTTCTTCAGGAGTGTGATAGTGTTGGAAGAACACGTCTGGGAGCAGGAAATTGACTTGAGAGACTATATACTGGTCTTGTGGCGCTGGAAGTCATTTATCATAGCTCTTTTCATTGTCGCCGTGATTGCAGCCGCCGGGGGCAGCATGTTGATGACACCGGTGTACGAGGTATCCGCCACCCTAGCCCTGGGCACTTACAACGACCCGGTTTATACCAACCCTATCAGCGTACGAGAGATACTTACCAGCGACGATACCCTGAGAACGGTTGTAGACCGGCTGGGGCTGGAGGTAACGGCGGAAGAAATGCCGGCTTTTAAAAATACTATATCTATAAGTGAGATCAAGAATACAAGATTTCTTGAAATCAAAGTGCTCCACGAGGACCCGTTCACGGCCAGGGCCATTATCAAAGAGATGGTGAACGTTTTCCGGGAAAAGAGCCTGCAGACCTACGAGGCGGAGCGCAGGCTGCTGGAGGAACACCTGAAAACGCTGGAGGAGAATCTCCGGGAGACGGAGCAGAGCATTACCGCCTTTAAGGAAAGCCTGCGCAAAATGGATGGCGACTCAAAGATTAATGACGTAGAGAAGGAAGTGCAGCGCAATAACCTGCTGCTGTACATCGGAAACGCTGAGCTTAACCGCATAAATCTAATGAATGCCTACCGGAGTGCCGAGAAACAGCTACTGGACCTCCAGCCTGCCCGCCTGGTGGAAGAACCTTCCATCCCGGTAAATCCGGTCAAACCCAGAAAGGTGCTTAACGTTGCCATCGCCGGCGTACTCAGCCTGATGGTGGGAGTGTTCCTGGCCTTTGTCCTTGAATACTTCAAAAACAATCCCCTAACAGCGGAAGAACTCAAGCAGGCTTCCGGTAAAGCCTGAGAAGAAGAAAAACCGTCCGTGCCCAGCGGACGGTTTTTCTTGTTCGGCACCGTTGTTTTATTTCATAATATCGGATAACACTCCCAGGAACTTCTCGATATAAATTTTGAAATCCTTCAGAACTGGCCCCATGTTTTTGACAAGGTCTTCCATTTTAAGCCATTGTAGTTCGTAACCATAAAGATTACGGAAACGATGGCGAAAACTCAGGTATTCTTGGAGTTGCGCTGCAAATTTAGCATCTATTACGGCAGGCCTTTTGGTGGGTAAATCCAGGGTCATCTGTTCCAGAAGTTGCCTGTGCCATCCTTCGCCTGTCGGTATTGACTGGTCGATTTCACGGGCAATAGTTATAAAGATTTTTTCTATGCCGGAATAAAAATCATGTAATATCGAAGCATACGCCCTCAGCCGGACACTTTCCATCTTCGTTTCTCCTGCTTTCAGGATTCCTGCTAGCTCTTTCTCCAGCTTTTGCAGTTGAGAAAGTTCCTTCCGTATCCTGGCTTCCATCACCATCAGGTCTGGACTCATAACTCTATCGCCTCCTTAAGAATTTCTTCCCTTGCTTCAACATCAATGTTTTCCAGTTCAATCAAATCGAAATCAAACGGCGCCAGGATGTCCATGACTTCCGAATACAACCGCCAGAAATTGACCCGTTCATCCAGACCCGATATGGCCATATCTATGTCCGAATGCTCCAGAAACTTGTCGCTGCTCAGGAGCGAACCAAAAAGATAGACATTGCAGTTATAATGTTTTTTGAGGTGATCGGCAGCCAGGTGGGCCCGCTGACGGGCCTCCTGGAAACGTTTTTCCAGATCTTGCTTTTTCTTTTTCTTGTATTCCTGCCATCCGGCCCGGTATAGCTCTAATTTCTCTTGGGTAACCATGATTCCACCACCGGTTACAATATCTTAAAAATTGAAGCTAAGGCATACTTTTATTATACCAATTTTTTACATAATTGTCTACAAAATTTGTAATTCTCAGAAGCCCATCCTTAGCTTATCAAATGAGCTCAAGGCTGATGTCCAGCACCTTGAAGCTGTGGGTGAGGGCACCTATGGAAATCAGGTCCACCCCAGTGGCGGCGACCTGTCTCACCCGCTCCAGGGTAATTCCCCCCGACGCTTCTACCAGGGCTTTGCCGGCAACCATATTTACCGCGGTTTTCATTTCTTCCAGGGACATGTTGTCCAGCATAATGACATCCACCCCGGAATTCAGGGCCTCTCGGACCTGATCCAGGCTTTCCACTTCCACTTCTATTTTGACGAAGGGGGAAACCCGCTGCCGTACAAGGGATACCGCCTGAGAGATACTCCCGGCGGCTTTGATATGATTGTCTTTGATAAGCACCGCGTCATATAGGCCAAAACGGTGATTGTATCCTCCCCCCACGCGCACGGCGTATTTTTCCAGGAGGCGCAGGCCGGGCGTGGTCTTTCTGGTATCTACAATCCGGGCGGGGAATCCATTTACCGCCGCCACAAACCGGGCCGTTTCGGTAGCAATACCGGACAGGTGCTGCAGAAAGTTGAGGGCCACCCGTTCTCCCTTGAGAATGGCCCGGACCGGTCCGGTCAAACCTGCCAGCACCTGCCCCTTCTCCACCCATTCTCCTTCCTCTACTCTGGCTGCAAACGATACTTCCCCGGACAAAACCTCAAAAACTGCTTCCGCTACCGGCATCCCGGCTATTAATCCCTGCTCCCTGGCCACTATTTCCGCGGTACCGCTGCGATCTCCGGGTACGATGCTGTCGGTGGTAATATCGCCGGTACCCAGGTCTTCGCTCAGGGCCTGCCGGACAATGCGACTCAAATAAAGTTTATCAATATCCAACCTCCAATCACCTCCCTGCCGGACCCCATTTAATCCAAGCGGTAGTGGGAGCCTCGGCTTTCTTTTCGTTGTTCTGCTGCGGAAAGAATGAGGTGGGCTACGGTGAGCATATTCAGCAGTTCGAGAGACTGCCTGTCCCGGAAGGGAAAGGATAAATTGTCCAGCATTTGACCTATCTCCTTTTTCGCCCTGGCCAGGCCCTCCCGGTGGCGAATAACGCCGGCTTCCCTCTGCATTAGCTCCCGCAATCGCCGGCGGGTGCCTTCTATTTCAAGTGGCTCCTCGGAGCGAGCCCTGGGGTTCAATTTGCCGGGCCGGTAAAGTTCCCGCGGTATTCCCGGGTGGCACTGCACGTAAGCTGCCGCAGCAGCGGCGGCCCGGTAGCCAAATACCAGGGCATCCAGAAGGGAATTACTGGCCAGCCGGTTGGCCCCGTGTACTCCGTTACAGGCTACCTCACCTACCGCATAAAGGCCCCGGATACTGGTTTCTCCGTGGAGGTTAGTTTTTATACCCCCCATGCTGTAGTGGGCGGCAGGGGCAACGGGAACGGGCTCCGCGGCCATATCCACGCCGCAGGCGGCAAGGGTTGCGTAAATGGTAGGAAAGCGGTCCTTGAGAAACCTGCCGGGCAAATGGGTTAAATCCAGATAAACGCAATCGGTCCCGTGACGCCGCATTTCCGAGAATATAGCCCGGGAGACTATGTCCCGCGGCGCCAGTTCCGCCTGGGGGTGGTAACGGGGCATAAAGCGCTCTCCGCGGTGATTGATCAAGCGGCCTCCCTCTCCGCGTACCGCTTCCGAAATTAAAAACCCCGGCTGCCGGGGGTGAAAGAGGGCCGTAGGGTGAAACTGGACAAATTCCATATCGGCCACTTCTGCTCCAGCCCGGCAGGCCATAGCGACACCGTCTCCGGTGGCTACCGCAGGGTTGGTGGTAAAGGCATAGACCTGTCCCAGTCCGCCGGTAGCTAAGATGGTAGCTTTCCCGGGAAAGGCCAGCCATGTTTCCCGACCTTCCTGCAGGGCCAGAACGCCGTGGCAGGTATCTCCGGAAGTCAGCAGGTCGGCTACAAATACTCTTTCCATACAGCGGATATCAGGGTGACGTTTTACCATGCAAGAAAGGGTAGTCTGGATCGCTTTGCCCGTGGCATCCCCGCCGGCCCGCAGTATACGCCGGCATCGGTGGGCGCCTTCTCGGGCCAGTAAAAGGTTGCCTTCGGCGTCCCGGTCAAAGGGAACTCCCATGTCCAGGAGTTCCCGCACCCGCCGCGGGCCTTCCCTTACCAGGATTTCCACTGCCTCCCGTCGGCAGAGACCGGCTCCCGCCGCCAGCGTATCTTCCAGGTGAAGTTCCGGGTCGTCCTCCTCTGCCAGGGCCGCAGCTATGCCTCCCTGAGCATAATAAGTGGCCGAAGTGTCAAGCCCTTCCTTGGTTAAAAGGAGCACCCGGCCGTGCTCGGCGGCCTTGAGGGCGGTATAGAGGCCGGCAATTCCGCTGCCTACGACTATAAAATCAGATGCCTCTGTTACGGTAACGTCCAGGCTGAAATCCAGCCGAGATTTAAGGTTCACGGTTGTTCATCTCCTCAGGTCACCGCCAGCATTTTTTCCAGGGCGGCGGCCGCCCGCAGCCGGGTACCTTCGGGCACGGTGATGCGCGGTTCCAAACGCTCCAGGGCCCGGGCCACCTTATCCAGGGTGGTCATTTTCATATTGGGACAGATCAGTCCCGGCGAAAGAAGGTAAAACTTCTTGTGGGGATTCTCTTTTTTCATCCGGTGGAGAATGCCCATTTCCGTGCCCACTACAATTTCCCGGTGGTCGGTTTCCCGCGCGAAACGCAAAAGGGCCGAAGTGCTGCCCACGAAGTCCGCCCGGGCCGCCACCTCGGGACGGCATTCCGGGTGCACGGCAATGACCGCCCCGGGAACGGCCTCGCGTGCCCGCCTTACATCCTCCTCGGTTACCCGGTGGTGGGTGACACAGTGGCCCCTCCAGGGAATGATTTCCTTGTCCGTCTGTCCTGCCACCCAGTGGGCCAGGTTGGCGTCGGGTACGAACAGCACCTGCTTTGAAGGGAGGGAATTTACTACCTGGACGGCATTGGAAGAAGTGCAGCAGATATCGCTTTCCGCCTTTACCGCCGCCGAAGAATTGACATAGCAGACGACCGTGGCTTCAGGATATTCTCTTTTTTTCCTCCTCAGGTCGTCTTCCGTAATGGTCTCCGCCAGTGGGCAGCCGGCCAGCCTTTCCGGCAGCAGCACCGTTTTATGGGGAGCGAGAATAAAGGCGCTTTCGGCCATAAAGTGTACCCCGCAGAAAACGATTACCTCCGCATCGGTAGCCGCCGCCTTTCGGCTCAATTCGAAAGAATCTCCCACATAATCCGCCACATCCTGTACTTCGGGAAGCTGGTAATTATGAGCCAGGATCACCGCGTTTCTTTCCCGCTTCAGGCGCTGAATTTTGGCAACCAATTGTTCAGACATCAGAACAGACCCCCAGTCATGTCACCTGTCTTGTCACAGGTAGCAAAAATTTGTTTAAATTATAGAACAGCCTTTGCTGGGTGTCAATGAGGGTAGAGAGGAAACGGAGGCCTAACACCTGGTTGAGCGGGCCGCACTACCCAAACGTTAACCTAAATCAAGAAAATGGTTGACGATATCAGGTTAAAAAATCTATAATAAAAATAAATTTCGGGGAGTTAATTTTTGTTAATTGTTAACCACTCAACATCAAATGGTTAACAATTTAAAAATCATTACAGTTCCAGGTGATAAAATGAAGGGTTTGTTTAGTGTTAAAATGCGCGCCGCACAAGGGGGACCCCACGAAAAGGGGGGTAGGCACGTCTCCGGTGCAGAAAAAATCGTAGCGGCCGAAGAGGTCGAAGTTACCGTCGCCCGGCTGGTGCGGCGCGCCCTCCACCATGCCCACGGGAAACCTGATTTTATTAACATCAAAGTTGTGGAGTTAAAAGAACCGCCTGTGCTCATTGAGAGCCTGCCCGTCTATCAACTGGCGGTCCGGGATGATGTGGAAGGACGGGAGGCAGCCGGCGAACTGCTGCAGAGGGCCGGGGTTAGTGCCGGTAGCATCAAGAAAGCCTTGGAGCTCATAGGTTTTCAGCGAGAGGAAGAACCCGGCCTTAAGGGTGCGGCCGTCCTGGATGCCCGGACCGGTACAAGGCTGGATGATCCCGGCGCCCTGGGCCTCAGGGTGACCAATATGGACCTTACGGCTCGAGGAGCCGCGCATCTGGAAAAAGCATTGGAGGAAGCGGGTCTCCGGCATACCAGGCTGAAGGAGGCCCTGGTGCTGGCGAGCAAAGTGGCAAGGGCCCCAGGTATGGTAGCCGAGCTTTGCTTTTCGGACAATCCCGGTTATGTGGCGGGGTACGTTGCCGTCCCCCGCTGGGGATACATCCGTATCCCGCATTTTAAAGGAGAGGGATTCCGGGGAGGGCGCGTCTTCTTTGTGCGGGGAGAAGATTACCGGGAAGGTCCGTTCAAGGCTTTTCTTTCAGAGCATCCCGTCCTGGTCGACCGGATAGCGCCAATTTACCCTCCCCTCGGTATAAAAGAACTGTTAAGAATCCTGAAGGAAGGTGAAGGCTATGGTGGATAAGTTAACGCTGGCGGAAAAAGACAAAAAATATATCTGGCACCCTTTTACCCAAATGAAGGATTGGGAACAGGAAGACATTGTCATTATCGAACGAGGAAAGGGAATTAAGCTTATAGACGTTGATGGCCGGGAGTACTATGACGGTGTTTCTTCTCTCTGGGTGAACATCCATGGTCACCGCAAGGAGGAGATTGACCGGGCCATTATATCCCAGCTCGGCAGGATTGCCCATTCTACTTTTTTGGGCCTCTCCAATGTGCCGGCCATTGAGCTGGCGGAAAAGCTGGTAGCTATCACTCCAGCTTCCCTGACCCGGGTTTTTTATTCGGACAGCGGTTCGGAGGCGGTGGAAATTGCCCTCAAAATGGCCTATCAATACTGGCAGCAGAAGGAAAATCCCTGCCCCGGTAAGACCAAATTTTTAACCTTAACCAACGCCTATCACGGGGACACTATCGGGGCGGTCAGCGTAGGGGGAATTGACCTCTTTCACGCTACCTACCGCCCGCTCCTTTTTGAGACCAGAAAGGTCCCCTCGCCCTATTGCTATCGCTGCCCTTATGAAAGAGACAAAGAATCCTGCAGCCGGGAATGCCTGCAGTACATAGAGCGGGTCCTGCAAGAGGAGCACGAGTCCATAGCGGCCTTCGTGGTGGAACCGCTGATCCAGGGGGCAGCCGGTATGCTGACCAGCCCGCCCGGCTTTCTCAAGGCAGTTCGCGACCTGTGCACCCGGTACGGGGTTCTGCTTATTGTTGATGAAGTGGCTACCGGTTTCGGCAGGACGGGAAAAATGTTCGCTTGCGAGCATGAAGGTGTGCAGCCGGACCTGATGGCCGTTGCCAAAGGGATTACCGGCGGTTACTTACCCCTGGCGGCCACCCTCACCACCGAAGAGGTTTACCGGGCCTTCTACGGCGAGTATGAAGAAAAGAAGACCTTTTTCCACGGCCACTCGTATACCGGAAACCAATTGGCGTGCGCCGCTGCGCTGGCCAACCTCAGGCTCTTCGAGGAAGAAAAGCTTCTTGAGGGGTTGGGCGAGAAGATTAAGGTAGTGGAGGAAGAATTAACCGGAATAGCTGAGTTGCCTCATGTAGGAGAGGTACGGCAGTGCGGGATGATGGTGGGGATTGAACTGGTCCAGGATAAGGCTGAGAAAACCCCCTACCCCTGGAAGGACAAGACCGGCTATCGGGTCTGCCTGGAGGCCCGCCGGCGGGGGATGATTATCCGTCCCCTGGGGGACGTGATTGTGTTTATGCCGCCGCTGGCCAGCAGCTGCGATGATTTGAGGGTAATGTTAAACATTATCAAGGCCTCCATCGAGACAGTAACCGGTTAGAGGTGCCGGTCATGAATTTTATGCGAAAAGAGCTGGAGGAACTGAAAAAGTCGGGGCTGTTCCGCACCCTGAAGACCTGTTCCGGTCTGAAAGGGCCGCGGGTAGAAGTAAACGGGCGGACGATGCTTCTGATGGCCTCCAACAATTACCTCGGCCTGGCCGGACATCCCAGGGTAGTCGAAGCAGCGGTAGCAGCCATCCGGCACTACGGAACGGGCGCCGGCGCTTCGCGGCTGGTCTCCGGAAATTTTGACCTCCATGAGGCCCTGGAGAGAGAGCTAGCCTGCTTCTTAAAGAGCGAGGGGGCCCTGGTGTTCAGTTCCGGCTATGCCGCCAACGTGGGGACTATCAGTGTCCTGGCCGGTCCGGAAGACGCCATATTCAGTGATGAATTAAACCATGCCAGCATTATTGACGGGTGCAGGCTGTCCAAGGCGAGGACTTACATTTATAAACACAAAAACTTGGACCACCTGGAGGCCCTGCTGGCCGGCGCCAGGGGGTACCGGCGGCGGTTGATCGTTACCGACGGGGTATTCAGTATGGATGGTGACCTGGCCCCATTACCGGGGCTGGTTGCGCTGGCCGAGAAGTACGACGCCTTGCTGATGGTAGATGATGCTCACGGTATTGGGGTGTTGGGTAAGTCCGGCGGGGGGACGGTGGAACATTTTCGCCTGGAAGGCCGGGTGCCCATCCGAATGGGCACCCTGAGCAAGGCTCTAGCCAGCGAAGGCGGCTTTGTGGCCGGGTCCAGAGAACTGATAGAATACCTGCGGAACAGGGCCAGAAGCTTTATTTTCTCCACCGCTCTCACGCCGGGAGCGGTTGCGGCGGCTAGAGCGGCGCTCAGAATAGTACAGGAGGAGCCGGACCGGCGGGAACGCCTTCATGCTAACGCCCGGCAAATCAAGCAGGGTCTTAATGCCATGGGATATTCTCTTTTACCTTCCGGCACCCCCATCATCCCCGTTATCATTGGCGATGCCCGTGACGCTTTGCGTTTCAGCCAGGCTCTGCAGGAGGCAGGGCTTTTTGCGCCGGCCATCCGGCCCCCGACTGTACCTCCTGGTACCAGCAGGATCCGGCTGACAGTCATGGCCACGCACAGTGCTGAAGACATTGCGGAGGCCTTAGAGATTTTTTACCAGGCCGGCAAAGATACCGGATTGATTTAAAAGGGGGTTAATACCTTGGCACGAGGGTTTTTTGTAACCGCTACCGATACCGGAGTGGGCAAGACGGTTCTAACTGCAGCCCTGGCAAAATACTGGCGAAAGAAGGGAGTTAACGCCGGGGTTATGAAACCGGCCCAGTCGGGGGCTGAGACAGTTTCTGACGGGGAGTTGCTGGTTAAGTTTGCCGGTGTTGATGACCCGTGGGAGGACGTAGTGCCGTATTCCTTCCGGGAACCCCTGGCTCCCGCGGTGGCCGCCCGCCTGGAAGGAGTGGAAGTCCGGAAGGAAATTATCCTGGAACGGTTCCGAAAATTAGAAGGGCGGCACGAGCTGATGCTGGTAGAGGGAGCCGGGGGACTGATGGTCCCTCTGTCGGAAGACACACTGGTAGCCCATCTTGCCCGGGACCTCGGCCTGCCTCTGCTCGTTGTGGCGAGACCTAACTTAGGCACTATAAACCATACCCTGCTGACGGTTGCTGCAGCCCGGCAGATAGGGCTGGAGGTGGCCGGCATCGTCATAAACGGCTACCGGGACAGGGGTGATTACGGAGAGAAAACCAACCCCGGGCTCATCGAGTACTGGAGTCAAATACCGATACTCGGGATCATCCCTCATCTGGCGGCCGACAGCACAGAGGAGGTCATCTCGCTTCTGGCGGACAGGTTGTCAGAATATCTTAATCTCTCCCTATTACAGAGGTGGCTGTAAGATATGGAAGATACAAAGGTGGCTTTGGTGACCGGCGCTTCCCGGGGCATCGGGGCCGCCATCGCATCAACCCTGGCCGGCCAGGGCTTTGCTGTGGCGGTTAATTACCGGGAGAATAAAAAAGCGGCGGAAGCAGTCGTGGCGCACATAAAGCAGTCGGGGGGAAAAGCTGCGGCCTTCCGGGCGGATGTATCCCGGTTTCAACAGGTGGCCGCAATGGTGGAAAAAGTCCGGAAAGAACTGGGACCCATTGAAATATTGGTCAACAATGCCGGCATTAACCGGGATCAGCTGCTTCTGAGGATGTCAGAAGAGGAATGGGATGAGGTTATCAATACCAACCTGAAGGGAGTCTTTAACTGCTGCAAACTGGTACTGAAACCAATGGTTGAGGCGAAACGGGGTAGAATTATCAACATAGCCTCCATTGTCGGGCTGAGGGGCCGGATCGGCCAGACCAATTACGCGGCGGCGAAGGGCGGGGTAATCGCTTTCACCAGGGCGCTGGCCCAGGAGGTAGCCAGGTATAATGTTCTGGTCAACGCGGTGGTGCCGGGCTTTACAGATACCGAGATGACTGCGGGCATTCCTCCGAAAATCAGGAAAAAACTGCTGGAGCAGATCCCTCTGGGCAGGACTTCCCAACCGGAAGAAGTGGCGGCCATGGTAGGGTACCTCTGTTCGCCTCGGGCCGGCTATATTACCGGCCAGGTTTTTCATGTTGACTGCCGGATTCCCTGATTTGAGGTGACAGCGGTGAAAAGAGTGGTGGTAACCGGAATCGGCGTAGTGACTCCTCTTGGGATAGGAATAGAATCCTACTGGCAAAATCTCCGGGCGGGAAAAAGCGGCATCAGTTTCATTACCCGTTTCAGCAGCGAAGGGTACCCCACCAGGATTGCGGGAGAAATCAAGCATTTCCGTTTGTCGAAGTCGTTGTTAGCGGCTGCGGGTAACCCCCGGGGATTGTTCAGTCACTATGCCGTTCAAGCCGCTGCCGAAGCCTGGCGGGATGCCGGGCTGGACGGCGTTGCTCTGAAGGGGGAAACGGTTGGGGTAAGCCTTGGGACCAGCCGGGGAGGGGTTGAGCTCCTGGATGAATTTTTGCTCCATTTGCGGCTGGGCGGGGTCAAAAAAGTAAATGATCCGCTTTGGGACGGGGTAATCCTTGAGGCCCAGCCGGCGGCTGCCACCGCTGCAGTCGCCCGGCTCATAGGGGCACGGGGATTTACCAGTACCTA
>NZ_BDGJ01000197.1:90114-90750 GCF_002207765.1 Calderihabitans maritimus | reverse complement strand
TATGGTCGCCGGGGGTACCGATGCTCCTCTGGTACCCTCGGTTTTTGCCGGAACCTGTGCAACCAGAGCTATGTCTACCCAAAATGCTGACCCGGCGTCGGCCTGCCGCCCTTTTGATCGGTACCGGGACGGCTATGTCATGGCTGAAGGAGCTGCCGTACTGGTACTGGAAACCCTGGAACATGCCGGGCGCCGGGGGGCCGGGATCTACGGGGAAATTATCGGGTTTGGCCTGAGTAACGATGCCTACCATATTACTGCTCCGGAGCCGGACGGGGATGGCTTGGCCAGGGCGATGAAACGCGCTTTGGAAGAGGCGGGGATACATCCTGCCCAGGTAGATTATCTTAATGCCCACGGTACAGGAACAGTGCTGGGTGATCGCAGCGAAACCAGGGCGATTAAGAAAATTTTTGGCAGGCGGGCTTATTCCTTAGCGGTTAGCTCAACCAAATCCATGACCGGCCACCTTTTGGGGGCGGCGGGCGCTCTCGAAATGGTTACCTGCCTGCTGGCCATCAATGAAGGTTACATTCCCCCGACTATCAACTACCGCCATCCTGATCCTGAATGTGATTTAAACTATGTCCCCAATCATGGGACTAAAGCGGCGGTAAATATAGCGATGAATAATAC
>NZ_BDGJ01000197.1:89147-89917 GCF_002207765.1 Calderihabitans maritimus | reverse complement strand
TTTTTTTTTTGTCATTTTGCCGGTACCGGGCATAACATACTCTAGAGATTCCAAATAGGGTGAGAAACATGAAACCCATACGGCGAGTGTTGATCCTGGCTCCCCATACGGATGACGGGGAACTGGGCTGCGGCGGCACCATCGCGCGGCTGTGCGCCGAAGGCAGGGAAGTATATTACGTGGCCTTTTCGGCGGCGGAAGAATCTGTCCCGCGGGAGTTTTCCCGCGACGCCCTGCGGAAGGAAGTCTTGCTGGCCACGGGGACATTAGGGATCCTTCAAAACCGCGTTAAGGTATTGAAATATCCGGTCAGGCAGTTTGGTAAGTACCGGCAGGAGATACTGGAGGACATGGTCCGTCTGCGGAATTTCCTCCAGCCCGATCTGGTTTTCCTTCCCGCTTCCGGTGATACCCACCAGGACCACGCGGTGGTCAACGCTGAAGGAAGGAGGGCATTCCGCCATATTTCCCTCCTCGGTTACGAAGCACCGTGGAACCAGGCTGGCTTTCATCCCGGTTGCTTTGTTTCCCTCAAGAAGTCCCACCTGGAGCGCAAGATAGCCGCTCTCCGGCGCTATAAAACCCAGCAGCACCGTCCCTACTTTGCGGAAGATTTCGTCCGCTCCCTGGCCCGGATGCGGGGGGTTCAGGCAGGGGTGGAACTGGCGGAGGCCTTTGAAGTGCTCCGGTGGGTACTTTAGAAAGGCGGGTGCGCGGAGTGAAGGATATAACCGTGCTGGTCACCGCGGTGGGGGCACCCGGGGGCCCGG
>NZ_BDGJ01000197.1:61776-88855 GCF_002207765.1 Calderihabitans maritimus | reverse complement strand
CCGGCCTAGCCATGGCGGATGCCGGCTACCTGGTACCCGGCGGGACAGAAAAAGAATTTTTGCCCGTCCTGGCGGAAATTGCCGCCAGGGAAGGGGTGGACGTAATCCTGCCGCTGGCTACCTACGAGCTCTGGGCTCTGGCCGAGGCAAGGGAGCGGCTGCCGGTAGCGGTAATGGTGTCCGGTATCGAATCCATCCGCACCGCCAACGATAAGGGGAGATTGTATGAAACCTTAGTCAAGCGGGGGTTGCGTCGGTATGTTCCCCGTTTCTTGCGGGTGACCAACTTCATGGAATTTGAAAAAGCCGTAGAACGTCTGGGATACCCGGAGCGGCCCGTTTGCTTCAAACCTCCGGTAAGCAAGGGGAGCCGGGGCTTCCGCATCCTGGACGCTCGAAGAGACCGCCTGTGCTTGCTCCTTAATGAAAAGCCATCTTCCACTTACCTTTCCCGGGAAGAGTGCGCGGCCATCCTGGGTGGGGCGGCAGATTTCCCGGAGCTCCTGGTCATGGAGTACCTGCCGGGGCCCGAGTACAGCGTCGACTTGCTGGCTAAAAAAGGAGAGCCGCTGGTAGCTGTTCCCAGGCTCCGGGAAGAAACCCGGGGAGGTATTACCTTCCGGGGAAGGGTGGAGCACAAACCCGATTTGATAAAAGCGGCGGGGGAAATATCCCGGGCCCTGTCCCTGGAGTACAACATCAACCTGCAGTTCAGGTACGATTCCGGCGGCAACCCGAAGCTCCTGGAAATCAACCCCCGGGTGTCCGGGACCATTATCCTCTGCTTGGGAGCCGGGGTTAACCTTCCCTACCTGGGGGTAAAGCTGGCCCTGGGAGAAACGCCCGACATTCCGACGCCCCGCTGGGGGACGGCCATGACTCGCTACTGGGAAGAGGTATTTTATGACCCGGACGGATCTCCCTATTTCCTTTAAATTCTGCCCGAACTTGCTTCAGAAAGGTGATGGGTGTGCAATCAAATTTGCTTGAACAAGAAGTGGACCTGAGAGAGTATGTACTGATCTTATGGCGCCGGAAATGGCTGGTTACAGGTATTTTTCTGGCCGCAGTGATTTTGAGTGCCGCGATCAGCACCTTATTGCCTCCGGTGTACGAGGTATCCGCCACCCTGGCTTTGGGCACCTATGACCACCCGGTATATACCCAGCCTACTAGCGTAAAGGAAATACTTACCAGCGACGACACGCTACGGACGGTCATTGAGCGGCTGTGGCTGGACGTTCCGGCGGAAGCGTTTCCCGCCTTCAAAAAGAAGATTTCCGTGAAGGAGATCAAAGATACCAGTTTTCTCCGCATTAAAGTATTGTACGAAGACCGGGAAACGGCGAAGGCCATAATTCAGGAGATGGTTAACGTCCTCCGGGAGAAAAGCTCCCACATTTACGAGGCCCAGCGGAGACTGGTAGAGGAGCACCTGAAGCGGCTGGAGCAAAAGCTGGGAGAAACGGAGGAAGAGGTGGATCTGCTGGCCTCCTACCGAAACGTTCAGAAAGAACTCCTGGACCTGCAGGACGCCCAGCTGGTGGAGCAGCCCATTACCCCGATATACCCCGTCAGGCCGCGGAAACTGCTGAACGTCACCGTAGCCGGTATTTTGGGTCTCACTTTGGGTATATTCATGGCCTGCTTACTGGACTATTTTAAGAATAGCCCTGAGACCGGTGAGCAATCATAGAAGGGCCTGCTGAGGAGAGCACATTCATGATTATCCGGAGTAAAGCACCATTGCGCATTAGTTTTGCCGGCGGCGGTACCGATGTGCCGCCATACCCGGAAGAACACGGGGGAGCAGTGCTTTCGGCTACCATTAATAAATATGCTTATGTCAATATCATACCTGATAACAGGACCGTGGTTAACGTTACCTCCCTCGACTATGAGCTGAACATAAAATATCATCTACCTTCTGCGGTGGTCTATAACGGGAAGCTCGACCTGGTGAAGGCTGCCCTGAAAGTTATGGGAGTTGACCGGGGAGCTAAAGTTTACCTGCACAGCGATGCCCCTCCCGGTTCCGGATTGGGGTCTTCCTCCAGCATGGTGGTTGCCCTGGTGGGGGCCATACGGCACTGGATGCAAAAACCTATGACCGCTTACGAAATCGCCCATACCGCTTATGAAATCGAACGCCGGGAACTGCAAATAGCCGGTGGTATGCAGGACCAGTATGCAGCCGCTTTCGGAGGTTTCAACTTCATAGAATTCTTTAGAGATTCCGTAGTGGTTAATCCTCTGCGCATACGGCCGGAGGTAATGAACGAGCTCCAGTACAACCTGTTGCTATGCTATACCGGCGGGATCAGGCTGTCGGCGAACATCATAGAGGACCAGGTTGGCCGCTACCGGAAAGGGGCTGCGCAGACGGTGAAAGGCCTGGCGGAGCTAAAAGAAATCGCCTACCAGATGAAAAATGCCCTGCTGGTAGGGAAGCTGGATAATTTCGGAGAGTTGCTGCACCAGGGATGGCTGAGCAAGAAAAAACTCAGTTCCAAAATCTCCAACCCGCGCATTGACGAGCTTTATGAACTGGCCCTCAAAAAAGGTGCCCTGGGCGGAAAGCTGTTAGGGGCGGGAGGGGGAGGTTACCTGCTGCTCTACTGTCCCTACACCCGGAAGCATGTAGTAGCCGAGGCCCTGGAAACAGTGGGCGGAAAGCTTATAGACTGGAACTTTGACCTGCATGGACTGCAGTCATGGGTAAGCTCGGAAGGGAGAATTGAGGGCATGATATGAGGAGGAATAAGATGAAAGGCGTGATTCTGGCCGGGGGAACGGGTTCCCGGCTCTATCCCCTAACCAAAGTTACCAACAAGCACCTGCTGCCGGTAGGATATTACCCGATGATTTATCATCCCATTTACAAGCTGAAGGCCGCCGGCATCCGGGAAATCCTGATTGTTACCGGGCGAGAGCACCTGGGCGACGTGGTCAACCTGCTGGGAAGCGGCAGGGATTTGGGTCTGGATTTTACTTACCGGGTTCAAGACAGCGCTGGCGGTATAGCCCAGGCGCTGGGCCTGGCGGAAGAATTTGTGGGCGGGGAGAAATGCGTGGTTATCCTGGGCGACAATATCTTTGAGGATGACCTCTGCGACCATGTAGAGCAGTTCTGGCGCCAGGCAGAGGGGGCAAGGGTCCTGCTGAAAGAAGTTGATGAGCCGCAGCGGTATGGGGTGGCGGAAATCGAAGGGGACCGCATTATCGGCATAGAGGAAAAACCTCGGAAACCGAAGAGCAACTACTGCGTCACGGGGATCTACATGTACGATCCGCAGGTTTTCGAGGTTATCAGAACCCTGAAGCCTTCCTGGCGGGGCGAGCTGGAAATCACCGATGTCAACAACGCCTATGTCAGGCAGAATACCCTTACCTACGGCACACTGAGGGGATGGTGGACCGACGCCGGTACTTTTGACTCGCTCCTGCGGGCCAACGAGCTGGCGAGACAGCCGTCGTATCATGCCCGTATGGAGAGAGTTATGGGGACGGACTGATGAGCTGTAGCGGAAAAAGGTAGAACTGTGTTCGGGGATGGATGTCGGTTGTTACTGAAATTTTGGCGGGTGGGGGATGAAACATTGCTTGAACACGTGGTTAAGACGACCGCTGTTTGTAGAATATGCAGCAATAGTTCTGGAAACGAGTTTTATGAAGTAAAGGAAATGATGTTCGGGATCGGTGATAAGTTTAAGTATTTTAAGTGTTCCGAGTGCGGATGTTTACAAATACTAGAAATCCCGGAAGAAATACACAAATATTATCCAAGTAACTACTGCAGCTTTACAGATCCTCAAAGTACAAAAGGGTTGTTACACGGATTTAAACAGTACCTGAAAAACCTGAGAAATAAGGCCATAGTTTCCAAAAGAGGATTTTTAGGCAGGTTGCTACAGAGGGTTTTCCCCAATCAAGTGATGGAATTGATAGCAAGAAGTGGAGTAAACAAAGATTCAAGAATTCTCGATGTCGGTTGTGGCTCCGGTAAGCTGCTGCTGGAGCTGAGAAGTATTGGATTCACAAATCTGTTGGGGGTAGACCCATACATAGAAAAAACCATTGACTATGGTAATGGTCTCCAAATAGCAAAATGTTCAATTATAAAACTTGAAGAAGGCAACTGGGATTTAATAATGTTCCACCATTCACTGGAACATATCCCCAACCCGGAAGATACTTTAGTTAAAGTTTCACAACTACTGTCCCCCGAAGGGAAATGCCTAGTGCGAATTCCGGTAGTAGATTCGTATGCTTGGAAGAACTACGGTGTAAACTGGGTTCAATTAGATGCCCCGCGGCACCTATTCTTACATTCCAGACGTAGTTTAGATATCCTGGCGAAAAAAGCCGGGCTAAAGATATACGAGGTTGTGTTTGATTCATGGGAATTCCAATTTTGGGGCAGCGAACAGTACGTGCGCGGAATTCCCCTTTGTTCTAGCCGGTCTTATTCTGTAAGTCGTAAAAACTCCATATTCTCTCGCAGGGACATCAGATATTTTCGCCAGAAGGCTAAAGAACTCAATGAAACTAGGCAGGGTGACCAAGCGGCATTCTTTCTGAAGAAAATCTGAGAGAATTGTCTTGCGCCATGGAGGTGAATATGAACGGAAACCACGAGAGTAGAAGGCGGCCTGAAAACTTTTCTGACAGATCTGGGGGCCCTGGGTATAGCCAACGCTATTGGGCTGATGGCGGCTGTATTACGGGCGGTTATTGTTCCCAAGTATCTTTCCGTTAGTGATTACGGCTATTGAAAGAGTACTACTGTTGGGAGGTGGAGTTTTCGGATGGTGAAGAGCGAAAATCTAAACAATTTTCCCGGAGTAGCGATTATCGTGCTCAATTGGAATGGCTGGCGGGACACGATTGAATGTTTAGAATCCCTGCAGCGGTTGACGTATCCCAATTATCAGGTAATCGTGGTGGACAATGGTTCGACTGATGATTCGATAGAGAAGCTCAGAGCCTGGGCGCGGGGAGAGATTGTAGCAGATTCCAAATTTTTTACGGGCCTAGGTCCAAAACCGGTAACTATTATTGAATATAGCCGCACTCAGGCGGAGCTCGGTGGCGAGAAATTGAGCGAAGCGCAGAGGGAAAAAATACCTTCGTCGCAGCGGATTGTTCTTGTCCGCAATTCGGAAAACCTTGGGTTTGCGGCAGGCAACAACGTGGGTATTCGCTACGCCTTGAAGAGAAATTTTGATTACATAGCCCTTCTCAACAATGATACGGTGGTCGACCCCCAATGTATGACGCATCTCGTGGACACCCTGGAATCCCGCAGGGAGTGGGTGGTCGTCAGTCCCAAGATTCTTTACAAAGATGATCCCGGACGCATCTGGTATGCCGGGGGAAGCTTGAAGCTCTGGAGGGCCAACGCCGTACATACGGGGATCGGGCGGAAGGATGACCGTTCGTGGTCGGGTGCCCGTGAAACAGGGCATTGCTCGGGCTGCTGCCCGCTGGTTCGGAGAAGCCTGTTTGAGACCGTCGGGCTCCTGGATGAAGACTTTTTCTTCGCCCATGAAGATGTAGCGTTTTCGTCTGTGGTAACCGGACGGGGTCTTAAGATGGGGGTTGATCTGGATGCTAAAATTTACCATAAATCGGGCGGAAGTAGCGGCACGGGTCATCCTATTTATGTCTACTATTATAATAAAAACCGGTTGCTTATCTTAAAAAAATACGGTTCACTAGTTGAAAAAGTCCTTGGCTTTTCCTTCTACGCTTTGACCCGACCCTTTAAATTTTTATTATCGCTGATCAGGGGAAAAGCGATTTGCGTTGGAGCGGAGTTACTGGCTATTCGCGATTTCCTTCTTGGTCGCTACGGGGAGCACGACAGGTGGAGGGCGAATTCCCATGGCTAAACTGTTCATTTTTATCAGTTTCCTGCTTTTATTTGGTCTTTCACTGGAAAGTATTCCTCTGCCCATAACGGCTCAGGTCAGTCCCCTGACCAGCCTGCTGGCCGTTTTCTTTTTACCTCTGGCCGTTACCCGCCTGCGCGTGACCCCTCTCCTGAAGGCGGTAATCCTTTTTGTCGTCTATGTACTCATCCATTCGGTAATCGCTCTCTTCATAGACGTGATCATACTGGAGGCGGGAGAGCTCCGCGTGCTGGCCTGGGCCCGGCAGATGGCGGCCTTGCTCGCCGGTCTGGCGGTATTTCTGGTCCTGAGGAAAACACTGGTGAGAGTCTCGGACCGGTACACGGTCGGAGCTGTGGCGGCCGGGGCGCTACCCGCCCTGGCGATGGCCCTGCTCAACGTGATATGGGGGTTGACCGGGAGCGCCCTGGCCGGCGGGATCGTAACCGGTATCCGGACCGTGTTGGTCCCCCTGGGTTATACGGCACCGGTCAGGGCCAGCGGCCTTTCTCTGGAACCGTCTCATTTCGCCTTTTACCTGGCTATCGTAGTTTTACCGGTTACCTTCGTAGCCTTCGCCGTATCGAGGAAGTCTTGGTGGTGGTTGACCTTTCTGGCCTGTACTTTAATCGCTTTTGTATGGACGGTAAGTATTACCGGTTTGATGGTCATGGTCGGCTTTCTGCTGGCCGGGGTACTTGTCGGCCCGGGACGCCGGCTGTACGCCGTCACGGGAATTGTTCTCCTGGTGGCGGTGACGGGATATGCCGTCCTGTTTCCCCATAATTACGCAGCCGGCCAGGTGCAGAGCTTTTTATCGGAAGACTGGACTATTTCCATTGTCAACCGTTTTTACAGCACCTGGGGACCGGTGGCCAGCGCGTTGTCTTCTTACACCCTGCTCGGTTACGGCCTGGGAGGGATGTCGACCCATTTCAGCGAGGTTTTACCCGCCGTGGCCCAAGTCGATATTGCCGCCGTTTCCTGGGCCGACATGCCCACCCTCAAGACCCTGGTAGGGCGGGTACTGGCCGAAACCGGCCTGGTCGGCTTATGGCTCTTTTCCGCTATCATCCTCACCGCCCTGCAGCAGGTGAAAAATATGCGGCGGCACCGCTCCTGGCGGTCGAAAACTCCTCTGCTCGCCGCGGCCGGGCCGGCCCTCTCCGCTTTTCTCTTAATGGCGGCAGCAGGGCACGGCTCCTTTGCGCTGCCCTATTTCTGGTTCTGGCTGGCGGTGATTGACTCCAGGTATCTCTGGAAGCAGGCCGGCGCCGGCCCCGCCGGGCCGTAACATGCTTTGATGGGGGACTCGCCTTTATGAAAAAAGTGCTCGTTATGTCATCCCGTATTCCGTACCCGCTGACTGCCGGGTATAAAATAAGGATTTATTACCTGTCGCGAATTCTGGCCCGAAAGTACCGGGTCGACCTGCTGGCCATTGATGAAAACCGGGACGGTAATTACCGCGAACTGGAAAAGATTTACCGCCGGGTCAGGGTATTCAGGGTATCCGGGTTCCGCCTGCGCCGGCAGGCCCTGTTCGGATTGGTCGGTGCTAAACCCCTGCAGGTCAAATACTACTTCTTACCCGAAGTACAGGAGTGGTTGAAGGATCATGCCGGCGATTATGACCTTATTTACTGCAACCATATCAGAATGGCCGAATACCTGCGGGAAACCGGGATTCCCAAATTAATCGATTTCCACGACGCCATTTCCATGCACTACCAGTCTTCCCTTTCCCGGGCGAGAGGCCTCTGGAAGATGATTTACCAGGTCGAAAGCCGTCGCGTGTTGAACTACGAACTGGCAGTTCTCCAGTTTTTCGATAAAGCGTTTATTACTGCTCCCGCTGACCGAAATTACCTGCTGTCCCGTTTTTACCGGGTCAATCCCGGGCAGGAACCCTGTCCGGTGGTCGTTATTCCCATGGGTGTCAAGGAAGAAGTGCTTTCCCGCCCGGAGTGCAGCGAGGAAGAAGACTGGGTCGTTTTCCTGGGCAAGATGGACTATTACCCCAACCAGGAGGCGGCGGTATATTTTGCACGAGAAGTCTTCCCCTTGGTGAAAAAAATCAGCGGCAGAGAAATGGAGTTTGTAATCGTGGGCACCAGTCCCACCGGAAGAGTCCTGGAGCTGGAAAATATTCCTGGAGTCAGGGTCACCGGCTTTGTGGAAGACCCGTATTTTTACCTGGAAAGGGCCCGGGTAGTGGTGGCTCCGGTCAGGCTGGGAGCCGGAATACAGAATAAGATTCTGGAAGCCATGGCCCTGAAAAAGGCGGTGGTAACCACCCCGGTGGGAGTGCGGGGAATCCACGGAGCCGAACCCGGAAGGCACCTCTTGGCGGCGGCATCAACGGAAGAAATTGCGGAAACAGTGGCCAAGGTCCTGGAAGATGAAGAATTAAGGAGACACCTCGGGAAGCACGGGCGGGCGCTGGTCGAGCAGAAATATACCTGGGAAGTGATTGAACCGCAGGTACTGCGGGAAATCGATGAGCTGGTATGACAGGGGGCGGGGGTATGAGAAAAGGAAATGAAAAGCCTGTCATCGATAAAGCCCTGGAGGAACACCGGGAAGTCCTGAGCTCTCTGGCTAACCTGCGGGAGAAGATTAAGTTCGCCGCGGAAATGATAGCGCAAAATCTCCGCCGGGGCGGCACCGTGTTTTTCTGCGGCAACGGCGGTTCCGCGGCCGATGCCCAGCATTTGGCCGGGGAACTGGTGGGGAAGTTTTTGCGGGATAGACCGGCCTTGGCCGCGGTGGCTCTCAACACCAATACTTCCGTGATCACTGCCGTGGGCAACGACTATGCCTTTGAGCGGGTGTTCGCCCGCCAGATTGAAGCCCTGGGCAAACCGGGGGACTGCTTGGTGGCCATATCCACCAGCGGCACTTCCCCTAACGTTGTAGAGGCGGTCCGGGCGGCCAGGGGACGGGGGATGCTGGTAATAGGGATGACGGGAGCAGGGGGCGGGCGGCTGGCTGAATGGTGCGATATCTGCCTGGAGGTCCCCTCGCACTCCACTCCCCGCGTACAGGAAATGCACCTCCTTGTCGGCCACATCATCTGCCAGATGGTGGAGGAGGCCCTGTGCTAGAACAGGCGGTAATCCTGGCGGGGGGCAGGGGATCCCGGTTGAAGGAACTCACGCAAAAAACTCCCAAGCCGCTGCTGCCCGTGGGCGGCAGGCCCTTTTTGGAGCACCTGCTATGGAACATACAGAGACATGGTATCCACCGCTTTCTGTTCCTGGTCAGTTATAAAGCGGAGCAAATCAGGGAGTATTTTGGGGACGGGAGCCGCTGGGGTGTAGAAATCGAGTATAGTATGGAGACCGTTCCGGCGGGGACGGGAGGTGCCCTGAAACACGCGTTAGATAAGCTGGAGGATTTGTTTATTTTATTTAACGGGGATACCATTTTTGATTTCAACTACCTCGACCTGGCCCTTTGGCTGGAAAAGCAACGCGCATCCGCCGCGGTGGCCCTGCGGGAGGTAGAAGATGCCGGCCGCTATGGTGCCGTTGCGGTTTTGGGGAGGAAAGTGCGGGATTTCGCGGAAAAAGGGCGTGCCGGGCCGGGACTGGTGAACGGTGGGGTCTATGTCCTCAGGAAAGAAACGGTGAGAGAGTTGCCGCAAGGATTCACTTCCCTGGAAAGAGGGTTTCTTCCCCGCCTGGCGGAGCAGGGGCTCCTGCTGGGGCAAACGTACGAAGGCTTCTTTCTGGACATAGGCCTGCCTGAAACCCTTCGCGAAGCAAATGAACTTATCCCCCGGTGGCGCCGCAAACCGGCGGTGTTTTTTGACCGCGACGGGGTGCTTAACGTGGATAAGGGCTACGTGCACCGCCCGGAACAGATTACCTGGGTTGAAGGGGCCCCGGAAGCGGTGAAGGAAATGAACGACCGCGGCTGGCTTGTTTTTGTGGTTACCAACCAGTCGGGAGTGGCCCGCGGTTACTATTCCGAGGAAGATGTCGGGCGCCTGCACCGGTGGATGAATGAAGAGCTGAAAAGGCGTGGTGCCCACATTGACGCCTTCTATTACTGCCCCCATCATCCCGAGGTAGGCCGGGGCATTTACCGCCGGCAGTGCCTCTGCCGGAAACCCGCCCCGGGACTTTTACAGCGGGCCCTGGCCGAGTGGCCTGTGGACGGGGAGAGAAGCCTGCTCATCGGCGATACACCGGCAGACGTGGCGGCAGCCCGGGCGGCCGGTATCCGGGGCCTGCTGTTTCCGGGCGGCAATCTCCGGGAATTTATGAGACAGGTTTGCGGCGTGGAAAGACCTTAAACGCTTTCCCGGGTTAACTCTGGAGGAGGAAAAACGGGTGACCAAGGTATACGCCATTGTTCTCAACTGGTGCGGGTATAGCGACACTACCCGGTGCGTGCGCAGTTTACTCAAACAGGCACCGTCAGGCTCTATCTCCTTAAAAGTGCTGGTAGTGGACAACGCTTCCCCCGACGGGTCGGGATCCCGCCTGGCAAAGCAGTTTGAAAGCTGCCCGCGGGTTCGCTGCTTGGCTAATCCCTCCAACCTGGGCTTTGCCGGAGGTATGAACGCGGGGATGCGGGTGGCCCTGGAGGAGGGGGCCGACTACATCTTTGTTCTCAACCAGGACGCCTTCGTCGAGGAGGAAGCGGTAGAGCGTCTGGTGGAGGCGGCTTCCGCCGACCCGTCTATCGGGGCCGCAGGGCCGCGGATTGTTTACGCTTCAGAGCCGCAAAAAATCTGGCATGGTGCAGGTTATTTCAATTTTATCAAGGCCGGAGTGGTGGTTCCCGAAAAAAACAAACCTGTTGGATCGGCTGCCCCCCGGGTTCGAGATGCTTCCTTCCTGACTGGCTGCGCGCTCCTTATCCGCGCAGAGGTCCTCAAACGCGTCGGTTTTTTGGATGAGGATTACTTCCTGTACGTGGAGGACCTGGATTTCTGTTGGCGCCTGCGAAAAATGGGCTACCGGTTAGTTTATGTCCCCGGCGCCCTGGTGTATCATGACCTGGACCCCCAGCTGCGGGACCGGATGAACCCCGTGGTGCTCTACCACCGGGGAAGAAGCTGTATGGTTTTTCTCCGCAAGCACTTCCCCGTGCCGTACGTGATCTACGGGTTTCTCTTCCAGACCCTGGTGGGAACTCTGTTCCGCCTGGCAAAAGGGGTAAAAGCAGGACAGCCCCTCCAGCTGGCAAGGGCCTGGCTAGAAGGCCTGAGGGATGGCCTTTTCACTCGCATCTCCCGGGCAAAACCCCGGGTTGCCATAGCCGGTTTATACGGCCGGGGCAACCTGGGGGATGAGTTGATACTGAAGGGGGTGCTCGACGCCCTGAACCGGGTCAAGGGGCCTCCACCGGACCGTTGTGTGGTTTTATCTGCCTCGCCGGAAGAGACGGCCAGGTATGTCCATGTGCGGGCGGTGAAGCGGCACTGCTTCTCCGCCCTAGCTGCCGTCATGCAGAGCCGCTGGCTCATCATCGGCGGGGGAGGCCTGTTCCCCGGTACGGTCAAGTCCGCCTTCTACTACCTGTTGCTGGTTCTGGCGGCCCGGAGAACCGGCGGGCGGGTATCCATACTGGGGGTTGGGGTTAACCCCCTGCAGAAGTTATGGGCCAGGGTTTACCTGGCGGTTATTCTCAACCTGTCCGATGACATAGTAGTGCGGGACAAAGATTCTCTGGAGCGGTGCCGGGCGTTAACCCGCAGGCCGGTCGGCCTGGGGACTGATTTTGCTCTGGTGGCTTCCCTGGAAGACATGGAGATTGCTCAACCTCCTGCCGGGCGGGAGACAAAGACGCTGGGATTTGCGGTGAAGGGACGCAGGCTCTCACCGGATTACCTGGCAGCCATAGGTGCCTTGTTTCGCCGCTGGCTGGCCGGAGGGAACAGGAAGCTGCGCCTGATCGTATCTTTCAAGAGGGAGCTCGACCTGGTCATGGGCCGGCGCCTCTACCGGATCATCGATTTGCCCTGCCGGGTCGAGCTGTGGGAAGCCGGGGAAGTGGGACAGTGGATACAAGGCATCGCCGGCTGCGACCTCCTGCTGACCCAGCGCCTGCACCCGGCCTTGGTGGCCGCCCGCTGCGGGATTCCCGTCCTCGCCCTTACCGGTGAGCCGAAAATCCGGAGTTTTGGTGCGGTATTGGGCTGGTCGTTTATAGACAGGGCATCATTGCCCAAGATGAACGCAGAACTATTTAATTCGATTTTAGAGAAAGCATACAGGAACGCTGCCGGAGCCCAATCGGAGCTCAACACGGAGCCCCTGCTCAGTCTTCTATCCGGTATAGCAAGCCGGGGGGAAGCCAGCCAGACTCTGGTGTCGAATTAAGAGAGTGTTTCATATTATAGTCAGTAGAGTTGCCGGCCTGATTAGTTTAAAAATAATTCCCTACGCCTGGAGGAGCAAATATGGCCTCAATAAATGATATCCAGACAGGCCTCGTGCCCATAGTGGTGAGGCTAAAACGAATAGCTATAAGCATTATACAAAATTTCCTGGAGAAAAAAGGATATGTTATTACGTCTTCAATGTTGGGTCTGGGAAGAGAGAGGAGATTCAACTTAATTACCATGGATTATATCAGGTTGAGCACTTTAGAGCTAATTGCTCATGAAATCTATAGTAACAAAGTGGAAGGAAGTGTAGCAGAGCTGGGGGTATATCGAGGTGATTTTGCCCAACACATAAATGCTTTGTTTAAAGATAGAAAGCTGTATCTATTCGATACATTTAGTGGATTTGATAATAGAAATATGCAAACAGAGCTTGACAACAAGTTTTCAGACCCACGAAAACAGGATTTTTCTGACACCAATGTCCAGATGGTACTGAGAAAGATGCAATATCCGGAAAATTGTGTTATAAAACAAGGTTTTTTCCCTGAAACTGCTATTGGTTTAGATGATGTATTTGCATTTGTCAGTATTGATGCAGATTTATACGAGCCGATTTATGACGGATTAAAATATTTTTATCCTAGGTTGAACAAAGGTGGCTATATTCTTGTACATGACTACAATAACACGAATTATCTCGGAGCAAAAGAAGCAGTGAAAAGGTTCTGTAAAGAAAAAGATATTGGATATGTTCCTTTGAGTGATGCTTGGGGTAGTGCGGTCATTTCAAAATGAAGTGGAACCTGCTTGGAATGGTACAAGACATGGTACGGAGCTCTAAGCGCTGAGCCATTGTGCAGGCCGAATGCCTGTTAACGCAAATCTATGAAATTAGGAGGAGGTTACGACATGAATATCAAGGAATTCGAACTGCCAGGCGTGAGAACCTATGCCCTGAAAGTCCTGCCCGACGAAAGGGATTCTTTGCCCCGGCGTGTACCACCTCACCAATGGTGGAAGCTGCAGCTGGTTTCAGTTCGCCCGGGAAATATTCAGCCTCCTGGGCATCCCGGCGGATTTAGAACTGGTAAGCTCTGCTCGGTTCCCACAGAAAGCTGCCCGGCCCGGTTATGCCCACCTGCATAACCGGAAGCTGGGACACTTGGGCCTGAAGCCGTGGAAAGAAGCCCTGGCCGATTATCTGAGAGAAAAACATTACGTCGGTTAGAAAGCTTTTACTATCCTGCGGTCGGGAGGAAACCACATGACCCGTGCAAGCAGGGCCCACCAGCGGGCCTTGGCCAAAGCCATAAGCTGGCGGATATTTGCCACCCTGACCACCATGACCATAGTGTATTTATTCACCGGGAAAATAGATCTTTCCATTGGGGTAGGCATAGTAGAAGTCATTTCTAAGATGCTCCTTTACTACCTCCACGAGCTCATTTGGGAAAAAACCTCCTGGGGCCGGAAAAGACATCCCCTCAGTGAGTTCCAGATTAAGAAAGAACTGACACCGGAGGATAAAGAAAAAATCAACCAGAAGCTGAAAGAACTTGGTTATTTATAAACCTAAAATTAGATTGGGGAGGAAACCATGGACCATCTAAAAAAACTCGAAAGCCAGAGCATCTACATTATCCGGGAAGCCTACCGGCAGTTCAAAGACGTGGCCATGCTGTGGTCAATAGGAAAAGATTCCACGACCTTGTTATGGCTTATCAGAAAGGCCTTCTACGGAAAAGTACCCTTTCCCATACTCCATATCGACACCGGCTACAAATTCAAAGAGATCTACCAATTCAGGGACAAATATGCCCGGGAATGGGGTCTCAACCTTATAGTCCACAAAAACCAGGAAGCCGTTGATAGAGGCGTCTGCCCCGAAAAAGGCAAGCTGGAATGCTGTACGGAACTCAAAACCAACGCCCTCAAACAGGCCATTGCCAAGTATAAATTCAAAGCTTTATACCTCGGCATAAGAAGAGACGAACACGGTATTCGGGCCAAGGAAAGAGTATTCTCACCGCGGGACGAGGACTTCGAATGGAACTACAAGGAGCAACCCCCTGAGCTATGGGACCAGTTCAAAAGCAAAGCCAGAGAAGAAGAACACCTGAGAGTACATCCCATGTTAGGCTGGACGGAACAGGATATCTGGGAGTACATCCGGAAAGAACACATTCCCATCACCGACCTTTATTTTACCAAAAACGGCAAGCGCTACCGCAGCATCGGCTGCGAGACCTGCTGCAGTCCCATAGATTCAAATGCTGATACCATAGACGCCATAGTAGAAGAACTGAAAACCACCAAAATATCTGAACGCAGCGGCAGGGCTCAGGACAAAGAATCCGCCTACATGATGCAAAAACTCAGATCCTTAGGATACATGTAAAGGGGAGAGCGAGATGAACCACAGCGACACCTTAAAATTCGTCATCGTGGGCCACGTAGACCACGGCAAATCCACCCTTATCGGAAGGCTTTTTTACGATACTGACTGCCTGCCGCCCGACAAAGTCGAAGAGATAGAAAAAACCTCAAAAGAGCTGGGCCGGGAAGTAGAATTCGCCTTTTTACTGGACCACCTGCAGGAAGAACGGGAGCAGGGCATTACCATTGATACAGCCCAGACCTTCTTCAAGACCGAAAAGAGGAAATACGTAATCATAGACGCCCCGGGACACGTAGAATTTGTCAAAAACATGATCACCGGCGCCTCCCAGGCCGAGGCTGCCATCCTGATCGTAGATGCACTGGAAGGGGTAAAAGAACAAACCAGGCGACACGCCTACATTCTCTCCCTGCTAGGTCTGGACCAGGTGATAGTAATAATTAACAAAATGGATGCCGTCAATTACGACGAGAATAGATTTAACACTGTCAAGAACGATGTAGAAAAATTCCTGGAGAGCATCAACATTAAGGCAAAATACTACCTTCCCATCTCTGCCCTTAAAGGAGACAACGTAGCCAAAAAATCAGAAAACATGAAATGGTATCAAGGGGTAACCGTTTTAGAAAGCTTGGATTCTTTGAAGAATAAACCTCCGGCAGAAGATAAACCCTTAATTTTCCCTATCCAAGACGTATACAAAATCGACGGCAAACGAATTAACGTAGGCAGAGTAGAGGCCGGAATAATCGAAAAGGGCCAGATCATCAAAATCCTGCCCACCGGGCAGGTCACCAGAGTGAAGAGCATTGAAAAATTCATGGAAAATACCGATAGAAGCGTGGCCGGCGAGTCCACCGGATTTACCACCGAAGACCCCGTCTTTTTGGAGAGGGGCCACGTTGTATGCCTGCCGGGCAACGAACCTTATTTAACCGATACGTTCAAAGCCAACGTATTCTGGATGTTCCGAAAGCCTTTAGATATTAACGAGAAAATAACCCTCAAATGTGCCACGCAGGAGGTATCCTGCCGGGTACAGAGCATCGAAAAAAGAATGAACTCCTCAACCTTAGAACTGTTAGAAAGGAACGCAACCATCTTAGAAAACCTCGAAGTAGGCGAAGTAATCATCAAGACCAAGCATCCCATTGCCGTCAAGACCTTCAATGAAGTACAGGAACTGGGAAGGTTCGTCTTGGAACGGGATCAGTTAACCTGTGCCGGCGGAATTATTACTGAAATACTGTAGATCAAGGCAGGAGGCTATGAAATTGTTTTTTAAGAGAAATAGAGAAGCAAGAACATTTGTATTAGGAATCGATGGTTTACCATACTCACTGGTACAAGAGAAATTCAAAAAGGGTGAAATGCCCAATTTGGCTGCTATAGCCAAGGAGGGACAGTGCAAAAGGATAAACTCGGTTTATCCCACTATTTCCTCGGTGGCTTGGGCCAGTTACATGACCGGGAAAAATCCCGCGGAACACGGGATCTTCGGTTTTGTGGACCGGGAACCAAACCCCTTCAGAATTAAGATACCCACCGGCGCCGACCGGAAAGCCGAGACCCTATGGCACCGGCTGTCCAAACAGGGCAAAAGAGTAATCGTAATAAATGTGCCGGTCACCTATCCGCCGGAACCGGTAAACGGCATTATAACTTCCGGCTTTCTCTGCATGGACATAGACAAGTCATCCTATCCAAAGGAGTTTAACAGCTATCTCAAAGAAAGAGGATACATTATTGACGTGGACTCCTGGCTGGCCCGGGAGGATAAAAAAAAGTTCATGCAAGAACTACACCGTGCCATGGACAAAAGATTTGAAATAGCTTTTGAATTAATGGAGAAGGAAAAATGGGACTTCTTCCAGCTACACATTATGGAAACCGACCGGTTGATGCACTTCTTCTGGGATGATATAGAACAGGAAGGAGAATTTACCCCTGAGATCAACAGGTTTTTTGCGAAGCTGGACAACTACGTTGGCGAGCTTAACGACAAATTATCCGAGAATGATCGTTTGTTGATTTTATCAGACCACGGGTTTTGTGGCATTAAATACGAAGTACAGCTCAACACCTGGTTGGAAAGAGAGGGTTTATTGAAATTTGAACCGGGTGAGAAGAAAGAACTTGCCAACTACCATCCCGACTCGTTGTGTTACTCCCTTCTTCCCGGCAGGATTTACATCAACCTGGAGGGCAGGGAGGAAAAAGGTACGGTTAAAGAAGCTGACTATGAAAAGGTAAGGCAGCAAATAAAAGAGCGCCTGTTTACTCTCAAAGATCCTGAAACGGGTCAACCTGTCATAGACAAAGTATTCTTCCGGGAAGAAATTTACCAGGGTCCTTACCTCGACAACGCTGCAGACATCATCGCCCATCCCGTGAACGGGTATGATCTCAAGGGAAGGACGGGAATGGACCAGATCTTTGAACGGTCGCCCTTGAACGGAATGCATACCTGTGCGGATGCACTTATAGTAGGTAAGAATATTGACCTGACAAAAACAGAGTCGATAATCGATATTTTTGATGTACTTGTATCCAACAGCGAGAGTTGAGGTGCGAACAGCATTTGAGCAAGGACGAGATATTGGAAGGGCAAAGATTAAAGACAATAGCTCACGGGGCAGGCTTAACTTTTATAGGAAGTGTTGTTGGGTATGGCTTAAAATATATCCTGTCCATCGTGCTGGCAAGGTTTCTGGGTGCACAAATGGTTGGGTTATATTTTTTGGGACAAACGATAACTAATTTGGCTGCTACGATTTCTCGTGCGGGACTAGATAACGGTGTACTGAAATTTATCCCTTCTTATCAGGTTCACGGCCAAGAGGAAAAGGTTAAAGTTGTAGTAGTTGAAACTTTAGGATTTACCTTTGGAGTTTCTATTTTAATCTCAACAATCATTTTTGTTACTAAGAGCTGGGTGGCCCGTTTTTTTGAAGTACCTGGCCTGGTTAAAATAATTCCCTTTTTTGCCATAGCTTTGCCCTTTGTAAATCTAATGACCGTCGCCGCCGCCTTAGCGAAGGCCTTCAAACGAATAGATTACAGCGTTATCCCCGTAAATATAGTTCAACCATTACTTAATCTGCTTGCTATTTCACTCTTCTTTTTGCTCGGTTTTCGCATTTTCGGAGCTCTTGTAGCCTACATTTTATCCCTGGTTTTAACCAGTTTTCTCTCTCTGTTCTATATTCGAAGACTTAGTCCCGGCAAATATACCAGGAAGGGTTTTCTTCAAATAGGATCATTGGTCATATACTCACTTCCTCTACTTTTAGTATCATTTCTCAACTTTATCACTATGTGGATCGACACTCTCATGTTGGGTTTTTTCAAAGGTGCTTTTGAGGTTGGGATTTATAATGCTGCCGTTAAAACTGCTACTTTATCAAGTTTTATATTGGTATCGTTTAATGCCATTTTTGCACCTACGATTTCAGAATTATACTCTAAAGGTGATATGAAAGAATTAGGTCGGTTATTCCAAACCGTTACCCGCTGGATTGTCGTCTTTACATGGCCCATGTTTTTGTTTATATTGCTTTTTTCAAAAGATATTATGCTTCTTTTCGGTAAGGAATTTGGGATAGGTTCGACCGCTCTCACGCTGCTGGCACTGGGCCAGTTAGTTAATTCTGCTGTTGGTTCAGTGGGGTACCTATTGGTAATGACTGGATGGCAAAAGTTAATGATGATCAATACGTTAGGGATATGTTTTTTAAACATTTTGTTAAATTATTTTTTAGTACCCCGTTATTCTATTGACGGCGCGGCTGCCGCAACGGGATTTTCCAATGCGCTGTTCAATATCGTTATGCTTATTGAAGTAGCCATAATTTTAAGGGTGCAGCCATATAATGTTAAGTTCCTTAAACCTTTACTTTCCGGAGTTGTGGCATCCTTAATTGTTCTTCTTCTCAACTCGATTGTTCCGGCATTTGATTCTGTAATTGTCTTTCAGGCTATTTTTTTTATAGCGATTTATATGAGAATAATGTTAGCTATGCGGTTGGAGAATGAAGATAAAGTGATTATAGAGTCCGTTCTTCGAAAATTGATTATCCGAGGTGGGTCCATTGGCTGACAAATGTTTGGTTATAGGGCTTGATGGAGCAAATTTCGATCTTATTAAGCCTCTTGCAGAAAAAGGCTTCATGCCTACACTGGCGAAGCTCATGCGTGAAGGATTATGTAGAGTACTGGAAAGTATAATCCCGCCGGTTACAGGGCCGGCCTGGGTATCTTTTCAAACAGGGACTGATCCGGGGCAGCACCAGGTTTTTGACTTCGTTCTCCCGCGCGAATCCCTGTCCCGTCTAAGCCCTGTCACTACCAAGGACATCAAAGTTCCTACTTTATTTGACATTCTTCATGCTAGAGGTAAGAAGTATATTTCAATAAATCTTCCGTGTTCGTATCCCCCAAAAGCAGGGCAGATTACCATCACCAGTTTAATGACCAGGGGAAATGAGTGTGTTTTCCCTTCCGGGTTACGGGAGGAAATAACTGAATTAAAAGGGTACCGGGTCGTTCCCGATGTTTCTTTAATAACATCTGGCAACCTGCTGGCGTATATTAAAGATATTCGGCTACTAGAGCAAGTGCGTTTTGACTGTGCACGAAAACTTTTTAACAAAGAGTGGGACTTTTTCTTTTATCTCATTAGCGGAATCGACTGGGTGCAACATTATTTATATGATAAGTTGTTGTGCTTCGCCCAAACTGAAGTGGTTAAAGAGGCCCTGGAATTCTATAAAGACGCAGATACTTACATCCAGTGGTTCCTGAACCATATCCCTTCGAATACCAATGTGATAATTATGTCAGACCACGGCTTCAAAGTTTATGAAGGGCAATTCCAACTTAATGAATGGCTTTGGAGGGAAGGTTACCTGAGTATTAAGAAACGCGAAACCGAAAAAGTATTTATTCATAAATTTCAAGAGGAGTTCGTGAAAGCATGCAGGAGCAAAAGTATCGTCGTACCGACCTGGCTGGTTAAGAATCGTCTGCTTTTTCCTGTGGCTGCAAGACTTTATAAGAGGATACGGCGATTCTTACCTTTTAAACCTGTTCTGGAAATTGAACCCGATTTAAGTACAACTAAAGCTTATAACACTACTCCGGAATCCATGGGCATTTACATTAATGATGCAGGCAGATTTACTGACGGAATAGTTTCAGATAAGGGCGAGTATGTAGAACTTCGCACTGAAATTGTTAGTAAGTTGAAGGAGCTTAAGGATAATAGAGGTCGCTCGGTTGTAGAAAGAATTTGGCTGAAAGAGGAGTTGTACGGAAATCCTGCCCCGAGGTTGGCCCCTGATATCATTATGCTCCCCTCCGATTATTGGTTCGGCTCCGGGTTTAGTAGCGAAATTTTTGAAAAGAAAGCCCTCAACAGCCATGACCTGTTTGGTATATTCATAGGGTGGGGTTCAAAATTCAAGGAGGACCTGTTCAGGGATTCCCTCAATATTACTGACCTAATGCCGATTATTCTGAACTGCATGGGAGTTTCTGTGCGGGGCAACGAACGAAAGGAAATTCTTGCATCCCTTGAAGTGTTCAACGAAGAAGAGCAGGTAAAAAATCGGCTTAAAGCTCTCGGTTATCTGGATTGACATATTAAAACTTTGTGTCAACAGGAGATGGTTGTTAATAAAATAAATTGATCCTCGTGTAAAACCCAAATAATTCTCAAGGAGGTTATGGTATGAGCATCAAGGAGTTTGACCTTCCGGGTGTCAGAACCTATGATTTGAAAGTCCTCCCCGACGAAAGGGGATTCTTTTCCGAAGCCCTGCGGCAGGACTGGAGCGATTTTCTGGAGGGCGATGAAGTCGTCCAGGCCAACCTGTCCATGAGCTACCCGGGCATGGTCAGGGCCTGGCACCGGCACCGGAGAGGACAGGTCGACTATTTCCTGGTCCTGAAAGGGGCCATGAAAATCTGCGCCTATGACGACCGGCCGGATTCTCCTACCCACGGCAAGCTGGTAGAGATTGTAGCCACGGAACATAAGTTTCAGGTGGTAAGAATTCCCGGCCTGTACTGGCACGGCACCAAAACGGTGAGCTCCGAGCCTTCTCTCACCATGTATTTTGTGTCCAGGTTGTACCGGTATGACGACCCCGACGAAGAAAGAAGACCCTGGAACGACCCGACCGTCATTGACCCTCGAACCGGGCTGCCCTTCGACTGGAACAGGCCACCCCATAAATAGGGAGGAGCGGGATCATGAAAGTTTTGGTTACCGGCGGAGGCGGCTACATAGGTTCCGTACTGACCCGGCTGCTGCTGGAAAGAGGCCACCGGGTGAGGTGCCTGGACCGGTTTTTCTTCGGCAAAGAGGTCCTGGAAGAAGAAAAAGAAGAGTATAAAGACCGCCTGGAACTGGTGCAGGGGGATATAAGGTGGGTCGAACCGGAAGTACTGGAGGGGGTCGATGCGGTCATGGACCTGGCCGCCCTGTCCAACGACCCCACCGGCGAGCTGGACCCGCAGAAGACCATGGATATCAATTACCGGGGAAGGGCCAGGATGGCCGAAATGGCCAAAGAGTACGGGGTTAACCGCTATATACTGGCTTCTTCCTGCAGCATTTACGGCTTTCAGGAGGGGATACTCGATGAAAACTCCCCGGCCAGGCCGCTGACCACCTACGCCCGGGCAAACTACCTGGCGGAAAGGGCGGTACTGTCCCTGCTGGATGAAAATTTCAAGCCGGTAGCGCTCCGGCAGGCTACGGTGTACGGCCTTTCCAAAAGAATGCGTTTTGACCTGGCCGTAAACGGCATGACCCTAGGGTTTTTCAAGCAGGGCAAAATTCCCATCCTGCGGGACGGCACCCAGTGGCGCCCTTTTGTCCACGTCAGGGACACGGCCAAGGCCTTCATCATGGCTATGGAAGCCGACCCCGGCCTGGTGGGCGGGCAGGTGTTCAACGTGGGGGCCAACGAGCAGAACTACCAGATTTACCCGCTGGCGGAACTGGTGGCGGAGGCCACCGGGCTGCCCTTTGCCTTTGAGTGGTACGGCTCTCCCGACCACCGCAGCTACCGGGTAAGCTTTGACAGGATCAAACAGGTGCTCGGATACCACCCGGATTATACCCCCGCGGACGGAGCCCGGGAAATCTATGCTGCCTTGAAGGACGGGCGCGTCGTTGACAGTACCAGGACCATAACCCTCCAGTGGTATAAACATTTACTGGAGACGCATAAATTCATCCACGACATTGAAATGAACGGGGTGTTGTTATGAAAATTGCCGTCATTGGCGCCGGCGGGCAACTGGGTTCGGATATAGTTAAGGTGCTGCAGGGCACCGGTCACCGGTGCTATCCCCTTGCCCACCGGGATATTGAGGTTGCCGACAGGGAAAGCTGCGCCATATTAAGGGAACTGAAACCGGAAGTGGTAATCAATACCGCCGCCTTTCACCAGGTCGATGCCTGCGAAGACGACCCGGAAAAGGCCTTCCGGGTCAATGCCGTGGGGGCTAAAAACGTGGCGGAGATATGTGCCGGCATTGATGCCACCTGCGTCTACATCAGCACTGATTACGTTTTTGACGGGACAAAAAAAGAGGGTTACGTCGAAGAAGACCCGCCCAATCCTTTAAACACCTACGGCATTTCCAAGCTGGCCGGTGAACTTTATACCAGGAGGTGCCCGCGCCACTATATTTTCCGGGTGGCCAGCCTGTTCGGCGTGGCCGGAGCCAGCGGCAAGGGCGGGAATTTCGTGGAAACCATGATAGCGAAGGCCCGGCGGGGAGAAAAAATCCGGGTGGTGGACGATATGTTTATGTCCCCCACCTATACCTGGAACGCGGCGGAAGTGCTGTTAAAAGCAGTGGAACAGGGAATTGACCACGGTATATACCACCTCACCAACGGCGGAAGCTGCAGCTGGTTCCAGTTTGCCCGGGAGATATTTACCCTTCTGGGCCTGGAAGTAGACCTGCAACCCGTAAGCTCCGCCCAGTTCAAACAAAAGGCCATCAGGCCCCGGTATTCGAATCTCAATAACCAAAAGCTGAAACACCTGGGGCTGAAACCGTGGAAAAAAGCCCTGGCTACTTATTTAAGAGAAAAGGGCTACCTCAGTTAGAGAACTTTAAAAAGAGGAGCTGTACAGGGGTTCTGATCTGACCCTGGCACCGGATATTATTATATCACCCGCTCATTACTGGTTCGGTTCCGGCTTTAACGACAGGATTATAGAAGAGAAAGTTGTTAACGGCCATCGCCGTTCAGGTATATTTGTGGTCTGGGGTCCGGACTTCGAAGAAGATATAGCGGTGAGCCCCCTGAACATAACTGACGCTATGTCCCTTATCTTAAAGTCTATGGGTATCCCGTCGCTGTACCGTGCCGATAACGATACGCTTCCCTGTTCTGGAGAAGAGGAGCAGGTAAAAAATAGATTGAAAGCTCTCGGGTATCTGGAATAACAGAATCAGAGTGACCTGAGAGTTTACTTTTATTCTTGTACGTTAGCCCGAGTATCGTGAAGTTTTGTGTCAAGCGGTGGAGGTTCTTAATAAAATAGAATGAAATAAAGGTAGCTGTCACAGGTTACCTCTCTCGTCTTCACTGGGGGGAAACGCCGGTGCGAAACGGACGCCCTCGCACGCTGTTCGATTTTTTGCTGATACTGGGAGACCTGTTGCTGGTTAACAGCGCCTTTATTCTGGCCTTTTTAATTCGCTTTAAGGGAAGATTGCCTGCTGCCAACTTCGATCCTTACGTTAAACTGTTTCCCTGGATTTCCCTGGTGGCAGTTGCCTTTTTCAACCTGTACGGGCTTTACTACACGGTTCGCCGCAACTGGAGAGACCTTCTCTCCTCTCTCATCTGCTCTGTCGGCTTGATTTTTCTAAGCGGTGTAGTTTTATCCTACATGACGCGGGCATTTGCCTTCCCGCGAACAGTGTTTTTTTTAGCGGCGTTATTACAGCTTCTCTTTTTGGGTGTCTGGCGTCGTTTCATGTGGAGACTGGAAAGAAAGCTCCACGGTTCCAAAAAGGTTGTAATCGTTGGAACGTTACCGGAAGCGCAGGAGCTGGCCGGGAAACTGTCCCGAAGCTCCGAAGGTGTATTCGGCGTACAGGGTTTAATCGTGTCATCCCAGGAGCGGCAGCAACCTGATCCTTATCCGTTGTTAGGCCGGTGGGAAACGGCTGACAGAGATCTGTTGGAACACAGCCCCGACCTGGTATATATCTGCTCCTCTGTTCCTCAGGAATTTAAGAAAAAAATAATTGCTTTTTCCCTGAGCAGCCCGTGGGAAGTGTACCTGGTACCCGACCTGTATGATATCCTGGTGGTCCAGGCTTCCCTGGACCAAATCGATGACACGCCGGTTTTTCACGTGGGCAGTGTCCGGCCCGGGAACGGCCTGCAGTTCGGGAAGCGCCTGCTGGACGTTGCCTTATCTGCCGTAGGACTGGTTTTGGCATCACCTATCATGCTTTTAATTAGCCTGGCTGTCAAACTGGATTCACCTGGTCCCGTCTTTTACACCCAGGAAAGAATAAGCTACCGGGGCCAAACATTTAAGCTTATCAAGTTTCGCACCATGATTAAAGATGCCGAAAAGCACTCCGGACCGGTACTGGCGGCGGAAAACGACCCGCGCATCACCCGGGTGGGGAAGTTTCTCCGGGCCACTCGGCTTGATGAGCTGCCCCAGTTGATCAACGTACTCAAAGGCGAGATGAGCCTGGTCGGACCCCGGCCGGAAAGACCATACTTTGTCCAACAGTTCGAAAAAGAGATACCGGAGTACTCCTACAGACATATAGTCAAGTCCGGAATTACGGGCCTGGCCCAGGTGGCAGGCAAGTACAGTACCAGTCCGAAGGACAAACTGCGCTTTGACCTGCTTTACGCCAGGAAAGCTTCGCTTCTACTGGATTTACAAATACTTTTTCAAACGCTTAAGGTGTTGTTTACCAAAGGCAAGAACCTCTAGCGGAAGGTATTACGCAAATGATTCGCCGGCAAAGCCGGAAGCTGCAAGAGCCGTTCGCCAAAAGCGGGCGGTTTTTTTAATATCCGGGTATTCCAGAGGTACCATAGGTACCGGAACTCCGGTGCAGTTCGGGTTATGGGGTTAACCTCACTGCCCAACCGCCGGAGCCTTTCTAGAGGGCTTAAAGGCAGGGAATACTTCCCAGTGGCCTGGCCAGCCGACCAATGTAATAGTTTTGTAAGAAATACTTAAGGAGTATGTAATCATCTTCATTTATATTTAACGTGGATGCCGGGCTATTTTTTAAAAAAGCTGCGATTGAGATGGTTTTCACAAGCACAATTCTCCGCCGCCCTACTGCTGGTGGCGGCGTAGTGTTAGGCATCTTAAGGTAATAGGAAAGGAGTTATGGCGTTGGGGAATAAGGAGCACAATCCGTTTGCCTGGGTGGTAGGTGGACTGCTGGCTTATGCCGGCCTGGACATGGTTAAAGGTCCGGGAAGAAAACTGCTCCGCCCTCCCGGTGCTGTTCCGGAAAAAACCTTCCTGGGCCTGTGTCTGCGCTGCGGTAAATGTGCCCAAGCCTGCCCCTACCGGGCGATTAAGATTGCCGGGGCCTGGGCCGGAGCTTCCAGCGGCACACCCTACATTACTGCCCGGAAAACTCCGTGTTACCTGTGTGAAGATTTTCACTGCATCAAAGCCTGTTCCAGCGGCGCGCTGCGGGAAGTGGCCAGAGAAGAGGTGGCCATGGGAACCGCCCGCATAAACCAGGCGACATGTATTGCTTGGCAGGGCATGCGCTGCGAGGTCTGTTATCGCCGCTGCCCGTTCATGGGAAAGGCTATAGTCATTGAGCGTTTTCACAACTACGCGACGGGAAAACATGCTGTTTTCGGTCCGGTGGTAAAAAAGGAACATTGCGTGGGCTGTGGTATCTGCGAGCATGTCTGCATTACCGACGTGCCTTCTATTACCGTAACCCCCCGTTAGGCAGGTGTTGCTTATGCGTAATCGTAGATGGACGTTGGCCAGAAAGCTGGTTCAGCTAAGCATTTTGGTCCTCTTTCTGAGCCCGCTGTTCGGCTTGAAGGTGATACGCGGTACCCTGGGAATGAGCCAGGTTTTCGGAGTTTTCCTGGCCGATCCCCTAGCCGTCCTGGAAGCGGCCCTGGCTGCAAAAACTGTCTATTTGCCCGTAATTTACGCCGCTCTGCTGGTCCTGGGCTTCTATTTTATCGTCGGCGGGAGGGCTTACTGCAGCTGGGTCTGTCCGGTCAACCTGCTTTTAGAAGGGGTGGCCTGGGTGCGCGAAAGGCTGAAAATAGGGCGGGACCTGGTTTTCCAAGGCAATCCCCGCTACAAATTGCTGGGCGGAGTTCTTATCCTGTCCCTTTTGAGCGGGTTGCCGGTATATGAGATAGTTTCGCCCGTGGCCGTGCTCATGCGGGATATCCTTTTTGGCTGGGGCACGGAAATCTTAATAGTGCTGGCCGTTGTTCTGCTGGACCTATTCATTTCCCGGCGTGGATGGTGCCGCTACCTTTGCCCCCTGGGAGCATTTTACTCCTTAATAGGGAGGTTCAGCCTTTTGAGGGTGAAGTTTCAACCCTCCAAGTGCACCAACTGTGCCAGGTGCGATGAGGTCTGTTACGTCGGCCCCCATCTGACCAGGCAGCTTCGGTCCGGAGGGGAAACTTTAATCGCTTCCGGGGACTGCAGCAACTGCGGAGCCTGTATTGATGCCTGTAAGGAAGGCGCCCTCTCCCTGGGCTTGCGGGGGAGCGCCGGGGCAGTCACCAGCGGTCAGGCGAGTAGAGGATAACCGGCGTCATTCAATTCAGCCGGATCAATATCCCAATAAATCTTCTTAACAACAGGGAGGAGGAAAAAATGAAGCTCAGTCGACGGGACTTTTTAAAGGCGGCTGCCGTTTCAGCTACCATGCTGGCGGCAGGGTGTACTGCCACTACTACTTCTTCTCCACCTGAGACCGCGGAAAACGCGCCTGCGGGCCTGGAGAATGTGGATGCAGACAACTGGTATAAGGCTGTCTGCCGCTTCTGCGGCACCGGCTGCGGTGTCATGGTAGGAGTCAAGAACGGGAAAGTCGTGGCTACCGTGGGAGACAAGGAGAATCCGGTTAACCGGGGCCTTATGTGCGTCAAGGGCTACTTCTTATCCAAAATCCTGTACGGTCCCGACCGCCTAACCAAACCCATGATAAGGAAAAACGGCAAACTGGTCGAGGCCAGCTGGGACGAAGCCCTGGACCTGGTGGCCGGCAAATTTAAGGAGGCCATCGATAAATACGGGCCCGACTCCGTGGCAATGTGGGTTTCCGGCCAGATGTACGTATGGGAAGGATATGCTGCCGCCAAACTGTTCAAAGCCGGCATAGGTACCAACAATATTGACCCCAACGCCCGTTTGTGCATGGCCA